>JAFPXW010000360.1 GCA_017394565.1 Oscillospiraceae bacterium
CGCTGACAATCGAGGTGTTCCAGACCGGACGCATTGTCGGGCGTGATGATGATGACCGGCACTTCGGCATCATCGAGTCGGTGCAGATCGACACGGATGCTGAAAACGGCGACTATCTGACCGTGCGTGGGCGCTTTCTCATGTGCCTGCTGGAACGGCGCATCATTCACCCGACCTATTCTGTCACGACGGAGACCGCATACAGCAGTATCGTGCAAGCGGTCGTGGAGCAGAATGCGATCGGTGCGGACAACCGACGGATTCCGGGGCTTTCGCTCGGAACGGTCTCCGGCACTTGCTGGGAGCAGACCGCCAAACTCCAGATCAGCTACACAAACCTCATGGAGTGGGTGTATACGATCTGTGAGAAGATTGGCGGCACTGCAAATATCCGGCTGGTGAAAGCCTCCGGCGAGGAGTACCGGATGGTATTTGACCTCTCGGAAGGCACTGACCGGAGCGTGATGCAGGAGGACAATCCGCATATCGTCTTTTCGGACGCATACAGCAACCTCCTGTCGTTCAGCTATGCCGAGGACATCGCCATTCAGCGCAATTTCGCCTATATCTACGGTCAGGGCAAGGGCGCAGACCGCAAGAACACAACATATTGTGTCGGCGAGGAGCCTGCCTATCTCGACCGCTATGAGCTGTATGTGGACGCAGACGATATTGCCGAGGAACAGCAGATAGACGGCGAGACTGTTCCCATTCCGGAGGACGAGTATATCGCACTGCTCCAGAACCGTGGCTCGGAAAGGCTGGTGCTGCCAAAAACGGCATCGGAGTCCGAGATCGCAGCGCACAACACGCAGTATGTGTATAACAAGGACTATGCCGTCGGCGATTATGTTACCGTGCAGCATCGGCGCTTCGGCATGATTCAGCCGTGCATTCAGCTTATTGGCATGATCGAGGGCTTCGACCAGAACGGCAGAAGTCTGACACCAACTTTCAAGGACACCTGAGTGTGAGACAGGATGCTGTCCAAACACGAAGGCGTACCTTTACAGGATATAAGAAAGGTAGGTATGATATATGGCTTTTTACAGCGGATTTTTCAATTCAAAAGGACTTGACCGCACCTACACAGCCGAGGACTTCACGAGCTACCTGTCGAGCATCATCTGCAACGGCATCCTCGACACCTACGGTCAGATGTTCAAGCTGACGGCGGAAAGCAGCGGTCTGAAAGTAAATCTCGGCACCGGCAAGGCGTGGATCAACGGTCACTATTTCATCAACGATGCGAGATACAGCATCGACCTCAGTTCTTATCAAGACGAGTCGCTTCCTCGCTATGTGGGGATTTGCATTTATCTGGACACCACGGAGGCTGTCCGCAGCGTGACGCTGAAGCTGTTTCCCGGTACTCCTGCGGAGAGTCCACAGCTTCCCTCTATCCCGCAGGACGCTGACCATGTGCGCCTGCTGATGTATGCGGTGCGCCTGAATCCGAGTGCTGAATCTCTCACTGAGCGTGACTGGTACGACTACCGTGAGGACAGAAACGTCTGCGGCTATTGCAGGTGTATCCTCGGCAAATGCAAGGTGACGGATATGCTGGCGCAGTTGGCGCAAATTGAAGCGGATATTCAGGGCTACAATGACACGATCGCCGAGCTGACCAACAAGGTCGATACGCTCCAGACGGAGGTCGATGACATCATCGGCGGCATCGTGGAGATCGGCTCCTGCGGTGAAAACATCCACTATGTTCTGTACGAGAACGGCAAGCTCCTGCTGCATGGCAG
>JAFPXW010000027.1 GCA_017394565.1 Oscillospiraceae bacterium
AATTCCTCATTCCTCATTCCTAATTCCTAATTCCTCATTTTGCCCACGCTCCCTTGACAAACCCTCAGAAGTATGGTATCCTTATTATATACAAAATCCACAAATCCGGAGGTTCATAATGGGACTGTTTGATACATTCAAGAAGAAAAACAACGCACCGGCGGAGACGCCTGTGCCGGACACGCCGGATCCTGCGGCGAAGGCCGATCCCCGTCCGGACGTGACGCTCGAACCCACTGTCGATGCCGCGGAGATCCTCCGCATCCTGCAGGAGCGCTCCGAGGGCGGCGAGATCGTCGGCGAGCATCTCGTCTTCCGGCACCACGACCTGCATATTTTCACGCATTTCGGCGATATGCGCACCGACGGCAAGAGCTTCAATGTCCAGCTGCTGCTCGTGGCACAGCACCCGTTCTTTGACGAGGATCTGGTCGAATCCGTTTCCGGTGTCGGCGAAACCCCCGACGACGCCATCCGCAAGGCGGCTTCCAATGCCGCGGCGATGCTGCCGTTCATCCTCTCGCCGTTCGATCACCCCGGTCACGAGATCCTGACGACGACGATCATGGGGCAGACGTATCGCTTCCATGCGCCGGAGAAGGTCGTCACCCTCCACGCCGGCGAGGGCGCTCCCTCCGACCTCTGGGGTCTGCTCAAAGACAGCATCCCGAACTACCTCGGCACGAAGCGTGTGTACTGGGTTCGCGCGTTCTCGGCAATGGTCGGCGACGTGCCAAGCTGTGAAGTCCGCATCAATGGTTCGGTTTGCGCCGATCTTGGGGATATTCTGCTCGAAGATGCCGTGGCGAACCGCGCAGATCGGAACTTCACCGTCAGCAAGACGCTCGTGCTGCTCATCCAGGACGAGGAGACTTACGTCCCCTGCCCGTTCACCAAGCAGGAAGTCGGCGAAGCGGCCTTCCGCGCGTTCCGGCTGTTCCAGAATATCCGCGACGAGGCAACCTCGCGCAAAGTCCAGCAGCAGATCGTGGAGAGCGTGACGCCGCATTCCCTCGGCGTCGAACTGATGTGTTTCCTGCCGGAGATCACGGCACAGCAGGTGGTTCGCTTCCGCGACAGCGACTGCGTCATCCCGGTCATCAACCGCGGCAAGCCCGAACACGAACTGCGCAAGACGCAGGTGCGTTCCTATGGTTACATCGAGGACGCGGTGTTCCAGTACCTGCACAAGCAGAATCCCTCCGAGGATGAAGTCCGCCAGATCCTCGCGGTTTCCGGCAAATTCCACACGCTGTCGGAAGCGCTCGAAAACGGTCTGAAGCTCGAAGACCTCCGGCTCTCACAGCTGGTGTATTTCGTGGATGAGAATTATAAGGTCTGGTAAGCACCCCCATCACAAAAATTGCCCGAAGGCAGGAGAAATACCTGCTTTCGGGCTTTGCTGTTTTCTGATCAGTCTCCGAACGAAATGCCGAGATCGCGTGCGGTCTGGACTTCCTGTCCCTTGGGATCGACAAGCTTCTTCTTGCCGGCGATGTCGGCGAGCTTATTGGAGGTCACCTTGCCATCGACGTAAGCGACAGTTCTGCCGTACTTTTCCTTGGCGATGAGCTCCGCCGCGTGAACGCCGAACTGCGTCGCCAGCAGGCGGTCGTAAGCACTCGGCGTGCCGCCGCGCAGCATATGACCGGGCACGCAGACACGCGCTTCGATGCCGGTATTCTTCTGGATCTGCGCCGCGATCCGGGAGGTATCGTTGCCGTTCTCGGCGCGGTAAGCCTCGCGCTCCTTCTTCTTTTTCTTCGCCATCTCGGTATCAAAGACACCCTCCGCCACGGCGAGGATCGAGAACGACTTGCCGTGCTGGGCACGCTTGACAACGGCATCGCAAACGCTGTCGATGTTGTACGGGATCTCCGGCAGCAGGATGATGTCCGCGCCGCCGGCAATGCCGGAATACAGCGTCAGCCAGCCAGCCTTGTTGCCCATGATCTCGCAGACGATGATGCGCGGATGGGAAGCCGCCGTGGTATGCAGACGGTCAAGCGCATCGGTCGCAATGTCCACCGCCGTATGGAAGCCGAAGGTCACGTCGGTGCCGTAGAGGTCGTTGTCGATGGTTTTCGGCAGACCGATGACGTTGAGTCCCTCGCGTGCGAGGAGATCAGAAGTCTTGTGGGTGCCGTTGCCGCCGAGCGTCAGCAGGCAGTCGAGGCGTTCCTTCTTGTAGGTATCCTTCATGTTCTTGACCTTGTCCACATTGTCCTCGCCGATGACGGTCATCATCTTGAAGGGCTGGCGCTTCGTGCCGAGGATCGTACCGCCCTGCGTGAGGATGCCGGAGAATTCCGACGGCTGCATGGTTCTGCAAAGCCCGTGGATGAGCCCGTAGTAACCATTCGAGATGCCGACGATCTCGACGTTGTCCTCACCGAAGCGCTCGTAGCAAGCCTTGGCCACGCCGCGGATGGTCGCATTCAGCCCGGGACAGTCGCCGCCGGAAGTCAGAATACCGATTCGTTTTTTTGCCATGATAGATTTCCTCCTTTATATGTAAATTATGTAAATTAGGAATTAGGAATGAGAAATGAGGAATTGTGGTGTCCGCTGCCGCGGACGATTTTAGAATTGCTGTCTGAAAAACTCCCGGTTTAGCAGAGGTTCTCTTAGTCAGGGAATTTTCCTATTAGAATGCTTGCTTAAATCCGCGCCGCAAGGCGCACCAAAATTCCTAATTTCTAATTCCTCATTCCTCATTCGCCTCATTCCTCATCCTCATACGGAAACTGCCGCATCATCTGTCCCTGCGGCTCATGGAACTGAGGCTGAGGGATATTCTGCTGGGTGCCGTAGGGGGCGATGGGGACGGCATAGCCGCGCTGCGGCGTCTAGCTGATCTCTGCCGCCTGCGCACGACGGGCAAACTGCGACTTCTGTGCGACGGCCTCGTCTGCCCTGCGCACTTCTTCGAGCAGTCTTGCGGCGTTGGCCTGGGCGCGGCGTGCTTCCTCCGCTTTGGTTGCCGCTTTTGCCTCGGCTCTGCGAGCGATCTCCATCTTGTGGGCAGCCTTGGCTTCTGCCTTTCGGGCAGCGGCAGCCTTACGCGCGGCGATCATCTGTGATCTATGCGCCGTTTTGCGGATATTGCCGGCTTTTCGTGCCGCCAGCTCCTCCGCGCGGCGTGCATTGTCCGCGATCCTCATCTGATCCTGCCGCACCTGTGCGCGGTATGCGTCGTCAATGTCGATCAGACAGAAGGGACATTCTGTTGCGTTATTGGGTATCTCAGAACCACAGTTTTTACAGATCATTCTGTTCTGCACTCCTTTCAATAAATTAGGAATTAGGAATGAGGAATTAGGAATTGAATGTGTCGCTGGCGCGACGTTATATAGAAACTGCTGACTGAAAATGTTTCGGCTAAGGAGCATTGTCCTAAGTAACCAGAACGTTCTCTTAGAAAGCCTATTTAAAATCTGCGCCGCAAGGCGCACCGAAAT
>JAFPXW010000361.1 GCA_017394565.1 Oscillospiraceae bacterium
AACGGCACCGTACTGTCCTTTATGCAGCGTCTCTTTTTCAGCTGCGGGCTGGATCTGCATATGAAGGTCGGCGCTTCCGTGGTGTCCTGCCGCCGCGGCGGCAACAGCGCCACCTTTGAGGCCATGAACCAGTTCTTCGGCATCACAGGCATGCCGACCGTTCCTTCATCCTATTGGAACGACGTCCATGGCTACACCGGCGAAGACGTGTACAAAGACGAGGAGGGCCTGCAGACTGTGCAGAACCTCGCACGGAACATGGTCTTCATGATCAAGGCCATCAAGGCCGGGCAGGAATCCATCGGCAAGCCCGAAATGAAGCATGATTCCTGGACGCATTTCATCAGATAAGGAGGGCGTACACATGAAAAAGGATTTGGGAAGTCAGCCGGCGCTCTACCCGATGCCGGTCGTGGAGGTTGCGGCCTACGATGAAAACGGCACGGTTAGCGTGATGACCGTGGCCTGGGCACAGATCTGCGATATGGACAAGATCGCGCTGTTCATTGATGCCGACCACAAGACCACCAAAAACATCATGGAGACCAAGGCATTCACCGTCAGCATCGCGGATGTCGCCAATATGGAAAGCGCCGATTTCTTCGGCATTGCCACCGGCAACAAGATGCCCGATAAATTCGAGCGCAGCGGATGCCACGCGGTCAAGAGCGAATTCGTCAATGCACCGATCCTCACAGAATATCCCGTGACTCTGGAATGTGAGCTTGCGGAGGAAATCAACACGGAGCATATGCACGCCATCGTCGGCAAGATCATCAATGTCAGCGCCGAGGAAAGCGTTGTCGGCGACAAGGACAAGATCCTTCCGGAAAAGGTCAATGCGCTGATCTTCGACCAGTACCGGAACGGCTACTATGCCGTCGGTGAGAAGGTCGGTCAGGCCTGGAATGCCGGTGCCGGACTCATGAAAAAGTAAGCGCCTGTATAAAATCCCCCATATAACAGAAAAACTGCCTGTTCCATGTGCGAACAGGCAGTTTCTTTTTCTCATCAGGGTTCAGACACTGTGCTTGACGCGGTCTGCTTCCTCGGCACGCTTGCCGTCATTCCAGCGTGTCATATTGCCGACAAGATAGCCAGTGATCCGGCGGATCCGGTCAAACGGTACGGTATCATAAACGTAGTCCACGTCCACATAGTCACCGTCCAGCTTGAAGGTGATCTCGCGGAACAGGCGCTCCGGATACTTCTTCTGGAGCATCCGCGTATATTCTGCCATTTCGGCTGTGGACATCTCGCCGCCGATTACATTGTACTTCATGTTCAGGACCTCCTGTAGTTTTTTAGTGTAATTATAGTATACCATATTTTGTGGTTGTTGTCAAGCTTTTCACGGAATAAATACCAGATATAGTATGCGGATCATTTTTGTGGATTTTGTGCTTCCGTATCAAACAGGATCCCTTTCAGGCACAACAGCGGTTCGTTCCGGTCGTGATCCCAGCTATGGAAGGAATCACCGTGGCAGTAGCGGCGCTCGGAACACACCCGGCACTGCTCGTTTTCCTCCGACAAGTCCCGACGAAATGCCCGAAATCCGGTTTCCCACACGTCCCGGAAGCGGTCGCGCAGGATGTTGCCCTGGATGAATTCCGGACGGCGCTCGATGTCCAGACACGCGGTGATATCGCCGTTGGCGCAGATGCTCGCGATCTGTGTGCCTGCCGTGCAGTGGAAATACCAGTCGCGCACCTCGCGCTCGTACTCCATGCCGAGGTAATGACTGCACCCGTAGCAGACTGGTTCTCCGGCAATGCGCTGATTACGGATGAATTCAAACAGCGTCCGGTAGTCGTCCGGCGTGAGCAGCAGGTCGGGATACTGCTTGGCCCTGCCCATCGGTTCGATATTGATGACACGCCACGAGTCGATGTCCATTTTGTCGAAAATGCGGAACAATTCGTCCAACTCTCCGATATTCCGGTGCGTCACGACGGTCGTGACCTGCACATGATGGAAGCCGCCGACGCGCAGCAGACTTTCCACGCCAGCCATCGCCTTGTCCCAGCCGCCTTCGGTACGGCGGAAGGCATCGTGACTGTCCCGCAAGCCGTCGATGCTCACGGAGATCGTTCCCATGCCGCAATCGCGCAGCATCCGCGCTTTTTCGTCATTGATGAGCGTCGCGTTGCTCGTCATGCCCCACCGGAAGCCGAGGGACTTCGCATAGCCCATGATCTCCTCGAAATCCGCACGCAGCAGCGGTTCTCCGCCGGTGATGCAGAGCATCTTGTCCTGCGTCCCGAAATCCGCTTTCACCTCATCGAGAAACCGGCGGTATTGCGCCGGCGTCAGTTCCTCCGAACAGACATCGCCGCAGCTCGAGCCGCAATGCAGACAGCGCTCATTGCACCGCAGCGTCAGCTCCAGAAACAAGTGACGCAGACGCGGTGTTTTCCACAGCCCATAGCGGTAATCACGCAGACGCTCCATATATTCGCGTTTCTGATCGACATTCAGCATGGCAGACCTCCGTTACTGATTGGGGTAATCCGGAATGTCCGGCTCAAACTCCGGCGGCCCGTACAGCGGTGCTACCGTATGCAGACCGCCGATCGCTGCCGGCGGTTTTGTTGTCGAAACTGCTCGCTTCGTGGAAGGCGCTGCGGTGGTTTCGCTCTGTTCTGATGTTTCGGTCGCGGCTCCGGAAGGGATTTCCGGTTCGGCATCCTCGACCGGAGGGCCGTAGACTTCCTGCGGATCCTCGATGTCGATGTTCTGCGGCGATACGTACTCAGGCTGCGGATCCTGACGGCCGACCAGATTGGCAGCTGCAAACATCAGTGCCGTCAGGATGGTTTTCTTGGATTTTTTCATAAGCTCCTCCCCTTTCCTGTTTTCATGGATACGTTTCAGATGCCTTGAATGTATGGGGATTCCCCGAACCTTTTTTCAAGCTTCGGGGAATTTCGTTTCTTCCTGTGTATCCGGCTTCTTCGGTGCAAACCATTCCGGAGGCCCGTAAATGAGCTGCATCTTTTCTGTTTCAGGTCTGTATTCTTGCAAATCCTGCGGCTCCGGAGCATTGCCGTTCTGGTCAGGCGATCGTTTTTTCATGCGATTCTCCTCACTCTGCCGCCGGCTGTTCATCGGGAACGACAACGGGTGCTGCCGTCTGCGGCTGCGGTGCAGCAGTCTGCGGCGGTGCGGCGGTCTGCGGTGCAGGCGTTTCTACCGGCTGGGGCGCAGCGGTCTGCGGTGCCTCGCTGTGTTCCGGTTCATCCGGAAGCCGTGTCGTGGTGATGGTCTGCGGCATATCCGTATGCGGAATACTCCCCTCACCCGAATCCAGCAGCGAACCGTCCGATCCGGTCATGCCGGAGCCTGTGTAAGTCCCGGTGCCGGTGCCGGTCGCAGTACCGGTTCCGGTCGTCGTGCTTTTCTTGCCGGTCGTGGAGCGAACCACGCCGGAGAATTCCTCCCAAGAGATCGTGTGCTGGCTGTGTTTGCGTGTGGTGAATGGCTTGCGTGTCGTGGTGGCGATCGCCGTCATGGAATATCTGGTCGTGTATTCCGGTTCGGGCGGCACAGAACCGTAATTCAGTGACGGAACACAGCCGGCTGTCAGCGCCGCCGCTGCCAGTACGCTTGCCAGTCCCATCAGCTTCCCGGTATCTTTCACATCGGATCCCTCCATAGTCATGATACTTATATTATAGCATAGTTTCGATCCGATTGCAAGCGTATTTTCTTGACCTCCACGGAAATCAGTTTTAAAAAACTCGTGTTTTGGGAGGGGGCACAGCTTGTCAAAAACCCCTTTTCTGGGGAGGGGGGGAAAGAAGGACGCCTGTTCTCCTGACAGAACCAGAAAGCTGATTTCCATTTTTGACCTCTGATCTTAAAAAAACATCCCCCTCTCGCATCTGCGTCTGCGAAAGGAGGAAGTTCCTTAAAAGAAAGGAATATATTCCGATCAATTAGTTGGGGGAATCGGCTTAGGAAAGTCCATTATAGACTTGTCCATTC
>JAFPXW010000362.1 GCA_017394565.1 Oscillospiraceae bacterium
ACCGATGTTGACGGTCTTGTCCACGATCGCCATTTTTGCGCCGACAGACAGGATAAATACCATATCCACATACATACAGAAGCTCATCAGCGGCTGGTTGAGGGCAACGATGCGCTCTGCCTTGGTAAAGTCATTGCAGATATCCTCAGCCGCCTTGCCGAATTTCTCCTTCTCATATTCCTCACGGGAGAAACCCTTGACAACGCGCATCGCACGGACATTTTCCTCGATGGATTCATTGAGGATGTCGTACTTCTTGAAGACGCTGCGGAACGCCGGCATCGCGAACTTACCGATGAGGATCAGGCCGACCGCCAGGATCGGGATGACCACCACGAATGCCGCCGCCAGCGCACCGCCCATCTTAAACGCCGCAATGGTCGACAGAACGAACAGCATGGGGCTGCGCAGTCCCATACGAATGATCATCATGAACGCCATCTGGACGTTATTGACATCGGTCGTCATGCGCGTCACGAGCGAGGACGAGGAGAAGCGGTCGATATTCTGGAACGAATACTTCTGCACGCGCTCGAACATATCGTGACGCAGGTTCTTGGAAAGACCGGTCGCCGCCTTTGCGCAGGTCACGCCTGCGATCGAGCCGCACGCCAGCGAGAGGATCGCCATGATCACAAGCACGATACCGTCATGGATAATGACGCCGCTGGGAGAACCGGACTGCACCGCATTCACGAGGTTGGCTGTTCTGGTGGGGATGAGCGTTTCGATGATGGCTTCGCCGAGAATAAATCCCAGTGTCAGGATCATGGAAAGCAGGTATTCCCTCAGACAGGCCAGCAGCCTTTTGAGCATATACATCAATCCTTTCATATCACGCAGGGACGCATCCGCTGCTCAAAGCGCACGCATCCGCAAAAGCGAGACCTCCGTACAAACGCAGCGGAGGTTGGCAACATACATATATAATTGTACACTTTTTTGTGAGATTTGTCAAGTGGCTCGTGGGATTTTCTGACAGAAATCAATCCGGGTGCAGGCTGTGTTTTTTGTTGGAATCGCTAAATATCGCGTTTTGCAGAAAATATCAGGTCACGAAGCATTGCCCTCTCCCGACCGCGGCCGTTTCAGGCTGATGAGCGTTCCCACGAAGCACGAAGCCTCCGTCAGCGGAAATGCCAGCCAGATGCCGGTCAGTCCTGCAAATTTTCCAAGCAGGATCGCCATAGGAACGATCACGAGCAGTCCGCGCAGGAGCGAGAGGAGATTGCTGGCGAAGATGCGTTCCGTACACGCCAGGAACGTTGCCGCGAGAATATTGATCCCCGCGAACACCATGCCGGAGAAATACAGCCGCATCCCCTGCTCTGCGAGCGTCTGGAGATGTGGATCATGCTCACTGTTGAAGATCGCCGTCACGGGCGCTGTCCAGATGCAGATGCAGGTGAACAGCACTGCAAACACCCCCAGCACCGTGATGATTCCGTAACGCAGCAATGCTCCGGATGCCGCGCGGTCATTTTCGGCGGCGCTCCTCGAAACCAGCGGCTGCATTCCCTGCGCCGTACCGTTGAAGATGGCGATCAGCACAATGGCGAGATTGGCAATGACGCCATAAGCCGCAACGCCCGTATTGCCGGCCTGCTCCTGGAGCAGCATATTGAAGACGAAGATCACGACACCATTGGAGATCTCCGTGATGAACGCCGAGCCGCCGACCGTACAGATGCGCACCGCCTCCCGAATCTCAAATTTCGTCCTGCACAGATGGAAACGATTCTTTCGCCGGAGAAAATGCACTGACATCACGCCGATGCTGATGACCGGTGCGGAGCAGGTCGCCAGCACCGCGCCAAAAATGCCCATATCCAGCGGATACAGGAACACCCAGTCGAGCAGGATATTCGCAAAGCTGCCCGTAAGCATCGCCGCCATCGACAGGTGCGGTGCGCCGTCATTGCGCAGGAAACCCTGCAGGACATTGTTCAGCATGAAGAACGGCGAGAACAGCCAGATCATGCGCAGATACGTCGTTGTCATGGAAAGCGTTTCCGAATCCGCCCCCAGCAGCCGAGCCACGAAAGCCGGACAGCCCACGCCCATCACGACCAGCACCGCCGACAGCACTCCGACCGTCCGCAGGCAATGCATGAACACCTCCGAGCCCTTGCGTTCCTCGCCGCAGCTCATGCGCAGCATATACCGCGCACCGCCGCCCATACCGAGCATCATCGCGACGGCGTTCATGACGGTAAACGCAGGAATGACGATGTTCAGCGCCGCCAGTCCCACGCGCCCCAGCCTTTGCGCGATAAAGAACGTATCCGCAAGGATATAGCACGAAAGTCCGATCATGCCCATGATCTGCAATGCAACGTAGCGGCAGAATTCCCCAAACAGATTCCCATGTTTTGTTTCCAAAAATTTCCCCTCCTACCAGAAAAAAGACCGCCATTCCCGCCGGCAGACGTGCTTTCACACGCCAGACCTATCGGCGGAAATGACGGCATCCCTCGGCTCATCCGGTGACAAGCCGTACCAATATGTTCAAATGGATCCGATATTCCGTGTCTTTACGCAACGAGTACCGGATACTGTGCCAGGGCGTTGATGCCCTTTGCAGCGAGCTTCTCGGACGCCGCAGCGACCTCGGCAGCGTTCATGCTGTTCTCGGTGATGAAGACCGTCTCGCCGTCCTCGGTGGAGATGGTTCTGCCCTCCAGTGCGCCGAATACTTCGTTGAGGGTGTCCACATCCGCCGTCGTGGTGCGGAAATAACGCTTTGCCGTAAATGCGGAGAAGTCCTCGATGAAGTCCGTGGAATTCACATTCTCCCAGGTCTGGGACGGAATGGTGTGGTCAAGCTGTACTTCCTCGATCATGTCGCCGAGGACGGCACTGGCAGTCGGGAACTTGCCGGCGCCTCTGCCGTAGAACATGGCCTTGCTGATGCCGTCGCCGCGCACCATCACAGCATTGTAAACGCCGTTGACCTGAGAGAGCAGATTGTCCTCCTCAACGACCATCGGCATAACGGTCGGCAGGATCTTGCCGTTCTCCAGGCGCTGTACACGCGCGATGAGCTTGATGGTGTAGCCCAGCTGGCTGGAAAGTTCCACGTCCTTCAGCTCGACCTCACGGATGCCCTGTGTATGAACAGATTCCGGATAAACGTGCTTTCCGAATGCCAAAGAGGACAGGATGCAGATCTTGCGGCAAGCGTCAAAGCCCTCAACGTCTGCGGTCGGATCCTTCTCTGCGTAACCCTTCTCCTGTGCGAGTGCGAGCGCTGTCGCGAAGTCCATGTTCTCCTTGATCATCTTGTTCAGGATGAAATTGGTGGTGCCGTTGAGGATACCTGCGATGGCAGAAAAATCATTGGCAGCCAGGCACTTGTGCAGCGGACGGATGATCGGGATC
>JAFPXW010000363.1 GCA_017394565.1 Oscillospiraceae bacterium
TATCGCATGGGGCTTCAAGAAGCAGAACACCGCTGTCATGATCGGGAAGTCCATCATCAACAAGAATTCTGACTTCAACATCGGCGAGCTTTGCCTGAGCTACGGCGGCGGCGGTCACGCCAATGCCGGTACCTGCCAGCTCGAAAATGACAAGATCGATGCCGAGCTGCCGGTCATCCTCGACAAGCTCAATGGTAAGATCCCTGTCTGATCCATTTTGGGGAAAAGCCAAAAAATCACAGAATACTCACAGAATTCTCACCCTGCATGATTTGTGCAGGGTGTTTTTTTGCACAATTTTTACCATCCGCACGATCTCAAATTTGGGTTGACAAATTGTATCTTTGTTAAAATATCTGACTGTTTGGGAGAGGTGTGGTTTTGTATGGTTTTCATAGGAAATCGGGTACGGTTTTGGTGATTCTGACGTGGCTTTTTGGGAGTTTCTTCCAGTCGCGTTCTATCAGTCTTGTATAATTTGCCGTCAATTTCACTCTCTGTAAATCGATATTTTATGATCAACTGACGAAATTCCGGACGAATGCCCCTTATGACATGATTTGGTAACAAACTTTCGCCGCGCCTGTGGTAAAATAACAGTTGTTCGATCAACCGTGAGTGAACTGCACTGCACTCACGGTTGAACCTCTGTCTGGTGCATCTGTACGCAGCAGACAGAACATTGGGGAGATGTGCATTGGAAACGAAAGGAAGAGGAACTATGAAAAATCAGAATTCCCGTTTTGTTCAGAAGCTCACCGCTGCGATTTGCGCCGCAGCCATGACCTTCACCTCGGCGGCCGCTGCACCGGTCATCGCCGCGGATGCGCAGACCGATAATTACGCGAAACTGCTCCAGTATTCGCTCTATTTCTACGATGCCAATATGTGCGGCACGCAGGTCGACGAGAAGGGCGCGATGACATGGCGCGGCGACTGCCATACTTCCGACGGTGTGGACGGCGGTTTCCACGATGCCGGCGACCATGCACAGTTCGGACTGCCGGCCGGCTACACGGCTTCCACCATGGGCTGGAGCTATTACGAATTCAAGGACGCTTACGAGGCAACCGGTCAGACCGCGCATTTCCGTGTGATCGCTGACCATTTCGCGCAGTTCTTCAAGGACAGCACCACCCTCTCCGGCGATACGGTCACGAATTTTGTCTATCAGGTCGGTGACGGCGGCGCTGACCATGCGGAATGGTGCGCTCCGGAAAAGCAGAGTGCTGCCAGCCGCAAGGTCTTCCGCACGAACAGCGGCGCGTCCGACATTGCTGCTGAGTATGCGGCGGCTCTCGCGGTCAATTACATCAACTTCGGCAACGAGGAGGATCTGAAATACGCCAAGGCGCTGTATGCTTTCTCCACCAAGTACAACCGCGTGGCAACGGAAGGCTGCTATGCGTTCTATCCGTCGTCCGGCTGTCAGGATGACCAGGCATGGGCTGCCGGCTGGCTGTACCTTGCCACCAAGGACAATACTTACAAGAGTGCCTGCGCTTCCAAGTGCGGCAGCATCGGATGGGCACATTCCTGGGATAACGTGATGCTCGGCGCACAGTGCGTCAATGCCCACATCACCGGCAACTGGAACACCGTCAACGGCTACCTCGACGGCAAGTGCAGCGGCAGCAGCTACCTGTTCATGGACGCATGGGGCAGCGCCCGTTACAATGCTTCCATGCAGCTGTGCGCACTGGCTTCCACACAGGCGAAGGAGTCCAGCCGCGACTATTCCGCATGGTGCAAGGGGCAGATGAATTACCTGCTCGGTCAGAACCCTGCCGGGACCTGCTTTGTGGTCGGTCTGGGTGACAATTCCGCGAAGTATCCGCATCACCGTGCGGCTTCCGGATGCAGCGGCTGGGGCGACATGAACGGCCATGATGCTTACGGCAGCAACGGTCACGTTCTCGTCGGCGCACTGGTCGGCGGCCCGACGACAGCCGGCGGCGCTTACAAGGATTCCATGCAGGATTATCAGGCAAATGAGGTTGCCATCGACTACAACGCCGGTCTGGTCGGCGCTGCGGCTGGTCTGTACGCGATCTACCAGACGGGTACGATCGACGACATCGCCAACATCCCCGGTGTCAAGGCGGCTGCTGTCACAGAGCCGACGACGGAATCGACCGAAGCAACGACCGAAACCACAGAGCCGACGACAGAGGCAACGGAACCCACAACGGAAGCAACCGAGCCTTCCACCGAGGCGACTGAGCCTTCCACCGAGGCGACCGAGCCTTCCACCGAGCTGACTGAGCCTACTACGGAATCTACCGAGCCGACTTCTGAGGGCAGCGTAGATGCCGAAACTTATGACGGCGGCAAGGCGATCCTCATGGGCGATGTGAACAATGACGGCAGCGTTGGCGTGATCGACGTCATCATCGTGCAGAGATGGCTGCACCGCAGCGACAAGATCCTCCTCGCCAACCGCAAGGCAGCTGACCTCGACCGGGACAGCTCCATCAATATCTTTGACCTTGACCTGCTCAAGCATATCCTGCTGAGCAAGTAA
>JAFPXW010000364.1 GCA_017394565.1 Oscillospiraceae bacterium
ACCTCAATGAGCACGGGGAGAGCGAGGAGGAGTAATGCGCTTGTATTAGTGCGTAGTGCGTGGTGCGTAGTGCGTAGTTTTGGTGGGCGGCTACGCCGGACGATTTAAATAGTCATATTAACAGACAAAACCCTCGACTAAGGGAGAATTTCCCAAAGCCGAGGGCTTTTTTAGTGATGAGTTCCACTATCAACTATAAACTTCATAACTGGGGTTTGGGGCGCAGCCCCATTATAAACGTGCCGTCAGGCACACCACAACTACGCACTACGAACTACGCACTAAAGCGCAGCGCCAAAGGATGTGCAAAATTTTCCCCTTGCATTCTCTGTCCATATCTGCTATAATAATAAGGTGCAGGGATAGACTGCACGTTTTATGACAGATAGTTCTCATCATCGCAATAGAAAGGATGGTTTGCAATGAAACTGAAATATTGGCTCTCCTGCGCGGCGGTTTGCTTTACGTTCGGCGGATGCTCGCTGACCGCAGGGGCGTATTCTGCGGATGACGTGGCGGCAAAGGCCAGGGCTTCCGGGTGGCCGGAATATCTCATCCAGGAGGGCTACAGCCAGTGGGCGTCCGGCGAATATACACAGCAGCAGCTCGATGAAGCCTACGCCAGCGTCTCCGAATATGACGAGAAAACCGGCAAGATGATCGCCAATTCCCTCGGCGTGCGCTACCAGGAGGCTCCGGCACCCACCGGCAGCAGCGCCCCCACAGAGGCGGATCCCACAGCGGCAGAGGACGTGCCGGCTTCTGCGGCGACCGTGACCAAGACAGACGGTACGACCGAGGAGCGCATCCCGGCGGCGGATTTCATCAAGATGTCGCTGGAGGAGAAGCAGGCTTACGTCGTATCGCTCTCCGAGGAGTCGAAGATCGCCTTCATGGAGACGCTCACCCCCGAGGAACGCCGCAGCGTCCTCAAGCAGCTGCCGAACGAGGACAAGGCCTCGCTCGTGCAGGAGTATGTCAATGCCGCATCCGGCATGGGGATGAATGTGGCGGTGGACTCCATTTCCGGCGGTGATGTCTCTATGACCATCCGCAACAGCGAGGGCACCGTCGTCGGCAAAATGGCGGTCGGCACCATCGTCGATGAGACCGGCATCTCCCATACGGCGCCGTACCTGGGCGCCCTGGCTGCCATCGTGCTGGCGGCTGCCGGCATCGGCTTTGTCAACCGCAGAAACGAGAGGGAGTCTTAAAAAAATATAAATATCGCGATTTTTCTGAATGAGAGGAGATAGACCATTGGCGAAAGAGAAACACAGCGCCGGAAAAGCAAACGTGCCCCTGTATCTGCTGACCGCAGGATGCGTGGTCGTTCTGTGCGCAGCGGTCATGTTTGCGGCGTGCGTCGTGCCGTATGAGAGATGCAAGACCTACCTGAATGTGGCGTTCATGGATACCACGAAGCTGACACCCTCCACCGGACTCGACGGGCTTGTCATCAAGGACAACGACCAGATCACGACCGAGCTGCCGGCTGACGATGCGCAGCTCTCTGAGACCGGAGAGATCATCCGTCCGAAATTCGGCGAGCAGTACGCCATTCTCCAGTGCAAGAGCGCCGAGATCGAGGTGCCGGTCTACTGGGGCTCCAGCACGGAGCTGCTCGACCGCGGGGCGTGCCAGTCCTCCTCCTCGACGGTGCTGGGCGAGACCGGAAACGTCGTCATCGACGCGCACGTCAACACCTTTTTTGCGAATCTCGACAAGATCCAGAAGGGCGACGAGGTCGTGCTGTTCACGGAATACGGCGTGTTCACCTACAAGGCGCGTGAACTTGTGACCTTTGAGAATACCGACAAGAAATACGTCATCCCGTCCGACGAGGACCGGCTGACGCTGTATACCTGTCAGGCGCAGGTGCTGGGGACGTCCACCACGCGCGTCGGCGTGCTGTGTGAACTGGTGTGCAAGCAGTTCTACCAGACGTCCGGAGAGGAGGCGGCAGAATGAAGAAGAAACTGCGGCATTACATCCCGAATGTCATTCTGACCATCTTGCTGGTGTTTGTCATGATGGGAACAGAGGTGGTCATCCTGGCCGACCGCATCGCCCTCAACCCGAATACGTTAGTCTACATCTCCGACCAGCAGAAGCTCGACGAAAAGGGCTACGCCAAGCTGACGGATTACTTCCGGACACGCGCGAACAGCACCGGCATCCCGGAGAGCGTGTTCCTGGACGCCTTCACGGCGGAGGATCTGCGCAGCGGCATTGCGTATAATCTGGCGTCCTCGCTCGCGTACCTGAAGGGCAGCCGGGCGGAAGCCACGACGGATATTGATTTCACGAAGCTGGATGCTGCCGTGACGGATTTCTTTGTGCAGTACGCAGAGGAAAACGGCTATGAACAGGACGAGATGTTCCAGCAGAAGCTGGCGGCGACCATCAGCGAGGCGCAGGCGCAGATCGTGGAGTGCGCGGATCCGTTCCGGTTCCAGACCTTGCGTGCCAACGGCTGGCTTGCCAAGGGGCGCACGGCGGTTGGCTATCTGGGGACAGCGCTGATCGCCGGCATCGCCGGGGCGGCGCTCCTGATCGTGCTGCTGATCCTCCTGAACCTGCACCAGGCGGAGCATCTGTGCTACTGGATCGGGCTGGCGTCCTTCACGGCAGGACTGCTGCTGGCGGCGCCGTGCATCTATCTGACCGCGACGGATTATTTCTCCGGCTTTGCGTTCAAGGATCCGCAGGTATTCCCGGCGATCGTCACCTTGCTCCGGCTTCTCACCAGCCGCTGCCTGACCATTGCGATCGTGACCTTCTTTGTCGGCATCATCGGCATGGCAGGCTTCGCATTCATCCGGGCGGTGCAGAGGGAAGAGGAAGAATGAGGAATTAGGAATGAGGAATGAGGAATTTTGGTTGCGCCTGATGGCGCGGATCACAGTAACTTGTAACTAAAAAAAGCCCTTAGCTTTGGGAAATTCTCCCTTAGCCGAGGGCTTTTTGTCTTAACTAAATTCCTAATTCCTCATTCCTAATTTCTCATTCCTCATTCCTAATTCTTCCCGCGGCAGCTTCCTGCGCACCGCGAGCAATCCCCTCCGCAGGTGCAGGATTTGCCGGATCTGCGGGCTTTGCGGATGGAACGGACGGCGAGGATGACTGCCAGCGCAATGGCTGCGAGCAGGACGAAGTCTACCATTCCCATATCAGAAACCTCCTGTGATGCCAAGTCCGATGAGATACACAGCCAGCGACGCCAGCCATGCAACGACGCACTGCCAGAGGACAACGCCGGCTGCCCACTTGCCGCCAAGCTCCCGGCGGATGGAGGC
>JAFPXW010000365.1 GCA_017394565.1 Oscillospiraceae bacterium
CGGCTGCCGGTTTCTCGGTGACTGCTGCGGTTTCTGCGACCGGAGCGACTTCCTCAGCGGCAGGTGCAGCTTCCTCGACCGGAGCTTCTGCGGCAGGTGCGGTTTCCTCCTGTGCAGCGGCAGCAGGCTGTTCTGCCGGAGCCGGTTCCTCAGCAGCCACATCGTCCGCAACCGTATCGTACTCGACCGGTGCCGGAACGATCTCCTCGATCTTCGTCTCGACCGCAGTGCGGTCAGCGGTGGATACATCAATGGAAACATAGGTCGCACGGACAGTCGCATTTCCCTTGGTGATGCCGAGGAACACGCGCTTGGGTTCCTCGATCACTTCAAATGTGATCTCCGACACCGGCACGCCGAATGCGCGTGCTGCGAGTGCCTTTGCTTCTTCAACTGTCTTTGCGGAAAAATTCTGTGTCATGGCACAAGACCTCCCTTACTTCTTCTTTTTCTTGCCCTGATCCGGAGCGGAAGCGGTTTCTTCCTCGCCGTACTTGGATGCCATTCTTTTTCTGGCTTCGCGGATCACTGCGGTATTGTATTCCTCCTGCTCGGAACGGGACATCTTGCGTTCGCCGTCATCGTCCGAGTAGCGTACACGATTGGAGGGGCCTCCTGCGAGGCGCGGGGAATCGGAGGAACCACCCTGCTGGCGCATCATTTCCTCCTGCTGTTCGAGCATTCTCTGCATCATGGAAGGGCGGCGGTTCTGCTTCTTCGCCTTGGCACGTTCTGCCTCGCCGATCTTCTCCACTCTCGCTTCATTGAACCATGCATAGAGCAGAACGGACTGGAGGAACGAAAATGCCGAGGAACACAGCCAGTAGAAACCGACACCGGCAGGCACGGTGAAGGCCAGCCAAACAGAGAACAGCGGCATGAAGTAGAGCATTCCGTTCATTGCGCCCATATTCGGCATATCCGGATTGCGCTTCTTCTGCATATACTGCATATAAATGGTCATTGCAAGCTGCATCAGACCGGACAGGATCGGGATCAGGAACAGGAACGCCGTCGAGTTCTTGGTCGGGTTGATGTTCGGTGTTTCGCTCAGGTTCGTACCGCCGAGGACGAATGTCTTGGCAAAGTCGTTGACGGTCGGAACGAACGTGGTATCAATCGAGGTGAGCTTCTGCTCGGTTTCGTTTCCGTCCTTGTCGGTGAGGATGACCTTGCCGTCCTCGATGACAGCGACGAAATCCTTCGCAAAATCGGCATCCTGAAGCTTACCCATAATGATAAGTTCCTGACGCATATTATTCTTGCTCAGCGTCTTCTGGGAGTCGGGATCGAGCTGGAGGACGATGGACTTGGCTTCCTCCACGACCGTCTTGTCGTACTGCATGATGTAAGTCATGGGCTTATACACGACGGCCAGCACGCCCCAGAGCAGGATCAGCGGGATGAAGGAGGTCAGGCACGAGGAATAGGGGTTGACATTCTCCTCCTGATAGAGCTTGGTCTGTTCAAGCTGCATCTTCTCCGGCTTGTCCTTGTACTTCTCCTGAAGCTTTTTGAGCTTGGGGTTGATGAGCTGCATTCTCGCGGAATTTTTCTGCTGCTTGTAGGAAACCGGCAGCAGGATGAGCTTGGTCACGAGGGTAAAGAGGACGATGGCGATGCCATAATTTCCTACCCAGCTGTAGATCAGCCTCATGATAAATCCAAGCGGGATCGCGATCAGATCAATGATAAAATTCAATTTTTAACCCTCATTCCTTATGATTTGGTATCAATTGCGGCAAACGGAGCGTCTGCGCACAACTGCACGCAATGCAAAACAAACTTCAATTATCTTGTATCTATCTATCTGTCACAAAGTGCCTTATTTCGGATACCGGATGCGTGTCCAGCGGAAGGTTTCGGGCACTTCATCTATGCCGCCGCGTGACCACGGGTGGCAGCGGAGCAATCTGGAAACTGCGAGATACAGTCCTTTCACCGCGCCGAAGCGTTCGATCGCCTGCAAAGCGTAGGTCGAGCAGGTGGGATAGAACCGGCAGCACGGCGGAAACAAGGGTGAAATGAACCGCTTGTAGAACCGGATCGGCAGGATCAGCAGGTATTTCATGATTTTTTCTTAGGGCGGGCAGTGCCTTGCCGGGGCATGGGATCCTCGCCTGCGTAAATGCGCTGGAGCAGGGGCATCCCGTACTTGCGGAAGTACCAGCTCAGCTCGGTAGCGCTGTAGTCGGCGAGGCCGGCTCTGGCGACGATGACGATGTCCAGACCGATGGGGGCGGCGAGTTCATTTTCGCGCCAGGCCTGCCGGATGAGTCTTCTGGCTCTGCTCCGGCAGACGGCGTTGCCGACTTTTTTACCTGTCGTAATCCCCAGGCGGTTGCAGGACAATTTGTTGGGGCGAGCGTAGACGATGACGAATTTTGACACAAAGCTCCTACCCTTATTGTAGCAGAGCTGAAACTCCTTATTCTGTTTCATGATCTGTGTGTACATCATACTACCGCGCACCTCATTCCATTGGCAAAGGCTCTGTCATAAAACAAAAAGACCACAAATGCATGATTTGTGGTCTGACTCGTCAATGGGAAAGTCTTTTTCTGCCCTTTGCTCTCCTGCGAGCTAAAACCTTTCTGCCGTTTCTGTCGGACATACGCTTCATGAAGCCATGCTCCTTCTTTCTGTGCAGCTTCTTCGGCTGGTAAGTTCTTTTCACTGAGTATTCCTCCTCTCGCATCGCCGCACTCCCCGACACCACGCCGGTAAGATACGACCAGAATTCAGAGCTTAGGCGCTCTTATACCCTACTATTATACATGATTCCGCGCCGCGTGTCAAGGGTTTTTTTCGATTTTTTTCAAAAAAATTTAATTCCGCAAAAACGAGCCGGCAACGCCTCACCTTTTTGACAGTTTTGACTGCTACTATACCTTATATATGGCAACACCGCCAATTTTCCTAATTCCTCATTCCTAATTCCTAATTCCTCATTCCTAATTCCTCATTCCTAATCCCTAATTCCTCATTCACCCCACGGACACCTGTCCACCCCCAAAATACAAAACACACAAAAACCCACCGCCAAAACACAGCAGATTCACAAAATTTTCTGAAATTTTGTTCTACACCTTGACGAATCTGCAAAAGCATAGTATAATAAAAAGTGGATTTCGTGCTTGCCATAGTATGTGAAATTTTTCACAAAGTGCAAAGCCCGAATCTCTATCAAACCCCGAAATCATACTTATGTGGAGGTAATGACCAATGAGCAGAGTTTACAATTTCAGCGCAGGTCCGGCTGTTCTGCCGGAGGAAGTTCTTCAGGAATGCGCAGCAGAAATGATGGATTACAAGGGCTGTGGTATGTCCGTTATGGAGATGTCCCACCGTTCTAAGGTTTACGATCAGATCATCAAGGAAGCTGAGGCGGATCTCCGCGACCTCATGAATATTCCGGATAACTATAAGGTGATCTTCCTGCAGGGCGGCGCTTCCCTCGTATTCGCAGAAGTTCCGATGAAC
>JAFPXW010000366.1 GCA_017394565.1 Oscillospiraceae bacterium
AGCAATTATGTATATTCTGCATACGGGTGTGTCGGTATCCACGGCGCATCCGTATTTTTCGCCAGAAATAAAAATAGCGACATTTCCTAAGAAATATCGCAGCAAATTTACTTCTATTTTTGTTTAACGGTGTCCGGTTCGCTTCACCGAACCGCTGGAAATGCACGACCTCGCGCTCGCGCAGATAGCGGATCGGATCGATCACATCCGGATCGTCTGCAAGCCGCAGGATGTTGTCATACGTCGCACGCGCTTTCTGTTCGGCTGCCAGATCCTCAGTCAGATCCGCGAAGGCATCGCCCTTGGACTGGAAATACGCCGCCGTGAACGGCACACCCGATGCGGAGGCCGGATAGATCGCGCCTGTGTGATCCACGAAATACTTGTCAAAGCCATACTTCTTGATGTCGGCCTCGGACAGGTTGCGCGTGAGCTGGTAAATGATCGCGGAGATCATCTCCATGTGTGCCAGTTCGTCTGCGCCGCAATGATGCATCAGATCCGCAAGAAAAGATCCAGACGAAATGCCTCCTCGTCTGGTGCGTGCGTGTATCGGATCTCCTGTAAAATTGACCGCAGAAAGGCGTTTTTGGCTTGCGCCGGAATGTCTTCGCGCCGGATGCAATGAATCGCTTGCTGAAATGTCAGGCGGCGTTCCTGCGGCTGCTCCTGCTGGGATCCGGCTTGTGTTTGGGCTTCCCGAAGCGCGGATTCTGCGGCATTTCGGCGTTTGTCAAGTGCAGCGGCTCGTTCCAGAAATAGTTCCTCTGTGTAAGTCCCGGTTTCCAGCAATTCGTAAAGCCGTTCCTGCTGCTGACTGATTTTGTGCAATTCCTGCTCTGCGCTTTTCTGCAAACGGCTGTATCGCTTGGCTTTGCTTTCATCCGGGATCTCATCCGCAGCAATATTTGCAACAATTTGCGGCAAAATCTGAATGACCGCCTCTGTATAGTCCTCCAATGTGACCGAACGGTTCCGGCAGTGTGTCTGCTGCGTGCAAACCAGCCGCGGCTGTGCATGACGGGATTTTTTTAGCACCATCGCCGCACCGCAGGCGCATCGGCAAAGTCCGGCGAACGGATTGCAGAGTGCAGTGTGCGGCTTTCTGCGCGGCGAATGTCCCTGTTTTTGCTGTGCCGCCGCAAAAACTTCCTCCGGGATCAGCGCCGGATGCTTGCCGTCGGTCAGGATGCATTGTTCGGGCGGCGCCTGCGGCCGTGTCTTGATGATCTCGCCGTGATCGTACTGCTTGACGGTTTTCCGGCGATCATAGCGGATCTTTCCGATGTAGACCGGATTGCAGAGGATTTCGCGGAGACTTGACGGAACCCAGTAAGCTTTCTTTCGCGGACGGATGCACATGGCGTTCAGGCGGCTGCAAATTGCCGAAATGCCGAGATCCTCCTGCACATACAGCGAAAAGATCAGCCGCACGATGTCGGATTCTTCATTTTCCGAAAGGGTAAAGCCCTTCCCTGCTCTCACCTTCTGGTAGCCGAACGGCGGCACCGATCCGACGAAATTCCCCTCTGCGACCGAGGCCAGTCGTCCGCGGTGCAGGATCTCCTTGACGTATTCGAGGTAATCGTTGCCGCGCATCAGCTCCATTTCGAGGAATTTCCGGTCGAATTTATCGCGAAGATCGTAGGTTTTCTGCGGTGTGGCGACCAGTGTGCCGGTGTATTGGAACGCGCGGATGACGGTTCCGCAGTCACGCAGATCGCCGCGGCTCAGGCGCTGCGGATCCACGACGAGAACCATTTCGATCTCCCGGTCCTGCAAGGTTTCCAGCAGGCGGCACATTTCCGGACGGGCGGCGATCGTCTCCCCCGACACGATCTCGCGGAAAATCTGCTCCTCCGGGATCGGCTCCCCGAAGGCTCTGCCCGCGAATTCCTGCAAAATGCGCTCATGCCGTGCCAGAACGTCGCTGACGGTCTCGTTTTCGCCGTCTGCACGGGATTTTCGCAGGTATATCAGTTTCAGCGGTTTGGTTTCCAAATGGCTCACCCCCGATGTATTTTATATGCGGATGCAGGGAAAATAGAACACCTCCGCCGCATATGCTGTGGGGGAGGTGTTCTCATGAAACAAAACGCATTATCCGACACATTCGCATCCGAGACCGTGACGCTGCCGGGCGGTACAGAAATCGTCATCCATCGCCCGATCCTGAGCGCGGAAGGTCAACGGCAGCGTGAGGAATTGCTCCGCCGGGCGATCTGTCAGCTGTACGAGACCTGCCTTGCGGAACAGATCCCGTGGGATGCGCCGGATCAGCAGCCCCAGAACTGATACATCTCGAAATACAGCACCGCCGTCACGATGCACACGCTGCAAAGAATGTGCAGACCATTCAGGATCCTGCGCCAGAGTTCCTTGTGCCGGAACAGCTCCGCCGCTGCCGCGATCGCCGAAACGACGCAGACGGCGGCGCAGAGCATCTGCCCGATGCCGATGCATTTTGCCGCGCCCTCCGGTACGCCGCCCATATTCTGCGCGTAATAGACGTAGCTTGTCAGCAGCAGCGCGAGCGAGATCAGCCTTGCGGCCTGTCCGATGGCGAGGACTCTGGAGCCGACGAGTGTGGCATCGACTTTTTCACGGTGCAGCCGGAAGCGGATGCGCAGGAGGAAGATCGTTGTCACGGCGGCCAGCATATACACTGTCAGCAGGAGCAGCTTGAACACATAGCCGGAGTCGTGCATCAGCTCATTCGAGGGCTGTTCCAGTCCCCAGCTGCCGTTCTCGTAGGTGTTTTTCCCGACAAGCATCGTTTGGTTATCAGCATAGACGGCGCAGACGTTCTGTCCGATGTCCGCCGCCTTGTCGATGCCTGCCATTGTTTTGAGGTCAAAGCCGTTCAGCGCACCCATGAATTTCATCATGCCGTGATGCACGCTGCGCGACATCACAAAGAATCCGCTGGTGTCGATCTCCTGCGCCGGTTCTGTCAGGTAATGCTCGGCTGTGGTATGCCCGAACACGAGTGCCGGCACGTTCTCGATGTACCAGTTGCCGCCGTATTCGTTGATGAGGATGACGAGTCCGAGTCCCGATTCCGGATCGAAGACCATGTCGGCCTGTCCGAAGATCGTTGCGCCGCT
>JAFPXW010000367.1 GCA_017394565.1 Oscillospiraceae bacterium
AATTTTTAGAATTTTTCGTCCCCATTTTATGAATTTTGCGGGTGCAGGGGGCGCAGCCCCCTGCAAAAATGCCCCCTCCTCGGGGAGGGGGCTGGGGGTGGGGGGGAAAGAAACGCGCCTGTTCTCTTAACAGAACCCCAAAAATTGATTTCCGTGAAAATTATCGAAAAACCCTTGACAAGCTTCTCAAAATATGCTATAATACTAAGGATTGCTCAGGAAAGGGCAATCTGTCCCTTGTGAAACAGGGATGTCCAATCCTTGCCTGTCCACACAGGCGAAATCCAGAAGGAGGTGCAGCAAACATGGCAAAGCTGAGTGAAACTTACGAGGCAATGGTCGTTTTCAGCCTGAAGAAGGATGAGGATGCGATCAAGGCTCTCACTGAGAAGTTCAAGAATCTCATCGAGAAGAACGGCACTCTGACCGAGGAGGTTGATGAGTGGGGCAAGCGCAAGCTCGCATACCCGATCAATTACGAGACTGAGGGCTACTACGTTCTGTATTCGTTCACCGCAAAGCCGGAGTTCCCGGCAGAGCTGAACAGAGTTCTGAACATCACCGACGGCGTTCTCCGCGCACTGGTTACCACCAAGTAAGCGAAACCCGTAGGTTAGCCTTTTTCCAATGATCCCACAGCCAAAAGGGAGGTACTGCGAATGTATAACAGAGTCATTCTGATGGGTAGACTGACAAGAGATCCGGAACTGCGTACCACACAGAGTGGTATCCAGATGTGCCGCTTTTCCATCGCGGTTGACCGCAGCTTCGCGCGTCAGGGCGAGGAGCGTCAGACCGATTTCTTCGATATCACCGTTTGGCGTCAGCAGGCGGATTTCGTCTGCAAGTACTTCAGCAAGGGCCGCATGATCCACGTTGAGGGCAGACTCCAGAACGACAACTACACCGACCAGAACGGTAACAAGGTGTACAGAACCTCGATCATTGCAGACCGCATTGATTTCTGCGGCGACAAGCGCTCCGATAACGGTGCCGGCGGTTACGGCGGCGGCGATTTCGGTGGTCAGCCCTATGGCGGACAGCCTTACGGCGGAGGAAACTCCTACGGCGGCGGTCAGTCCTATGGCGGCGGTCAGCAGCAGTATCAGCAGCCCCCCAGACAGCAGGCTCCTGCACCGCAGGCGGCTGTCAATCAGGCTCCGCAGCCGATCGAACTCGGCGAGCTTGGGGAATTTGAGGAAATTCTGAGTGACGGCGAAGTACCGTTTTAAAAATTCTAAGAAAAGGAGATTCGTACCATGGAACGTGAAAGAAGTTCTCGTCCTTCTAAGCGCCCGCGCAAGAAGGTTTGTATGTTCTGCGTTGATCGTGTTGAGAAGATCGACTACAAGGATATCGCAAAGCTGAAGAAGTGCATGACTGAGAGATCCAAGATCCTCCCCCGTCGTGTGACCGGCACCTGCGCATATCATCAGCGTGAGCTGACAGTTGCCATCAAGCGTGCAAGACACATTGCACTGCTGCCGTATGTAAGCGACTAATTTGCGGTGATGCAATAAAAGCGATCCCCGGAACCATCGCGGTTTCGGGGATTTTTGTATCTCATCGGATACTGCTAAAAAATCCAGCCCGACAGACGGCTACCGTGCCGTTTGTCGGGCTGCTTCCGGATTTCCGGTCAGTTTGCGCTCAGCTGCGCGGTGATCGCATCATACGAAAGTTCCGGTGTGATGTCCTGATAGCTTTCGAGCGAGTCGAGGTAGGTGTTCGCTTCCTCCTCGGTGATCTGCGTGCCGCCAAGCCAGTACGTCACATTGTCGGGATCGTATTCCATGGATTCGTCCTCGTCCAGGTCGCCGTTGCCGTTCGCATCGTTGAAATAGCAGCACTGGAGCGTCGCGTAATTCTCGAACTCATGCTTCGCGCCGATGCGGAAAAATGTGTCGTTGCCGATCAGTCCGGCGTAGTCGGAATTGTGGTTGAACAGCTTATTCTCGCGCGGAATGTACTGATAGCCGGCATTTCCCATCGCGCCGAATCCCCAGCCGTCCATCAGCGTGTAAAGCTGTCCGTCTGCCCATGTGTACATAAACACGATGTAGTCCGCACCTACCACGAGTTCCGGCACGTCGTCGCCGTCCACATAGATCAGACCGTAGCTGAGTTGGTTTTTCGTCAGCTCGCCGTCCAGTTCGCCTTCCTCGATGTGCGAAAGATACGCTGTCCGCCAATCCGCCGCCGCCGTGGGTTCGGGCTTGGTTTCCACAGTCGTTTCGGTGGAAACGGTCGTCGCCGTCGTTGTTTCCACAGTCGTCTTTGTGGTCGTTGTGGAAAGTTTCGTTGTCTGCAATGCTGTCGTGCTGTCGGAGGGCGCAGTGGTTTCCACAACGGTCGATGTGGAAAGCTCCAGCACCGCCAGCGAATCCGTCGAGGGTTCGGTCACAGTCTGTGCTGCTGTAAAGCTTTCGGTCGTGCTGTCGTCCGGCAGTGTCTGCACCGGCGGATTCTGGTGGGTATGCGCCCAGACACCCGTCCCGACGATGACGGCAAGACAGGCAGCCGCGGTCATAAATCCCGTCACATAGCGAAAAATGGTCGTCCGTTTCGGTTCGGCATTGTCATCGAGCAAGTCATCATCGACCTGACCGATGGCTTCAAACAAGTCCTCACGCTTCATCCGGTATATCCCTCCTTTTCCAAGTGATCGAGCAATTTCTGCCGCACGCGCCGGAGAATGACAGAGGTGTGGTTGGCATTCATGCCAAGGCTCTGTGCGATGTCCTTGACGGGTTCGGCGTAGAAATAGCGTTTGAGGAAGATCTGGCGGTCACGCTGCGGCAATTCGCGCAAAAACGACGAAATACTGCGAGAAAGTTCGCGCCGGTCGAAATCCCCCTCGACATCCTCATTCGATGCCACGCATTCGGACAGCTCATCGAGAACGGCTTCGATCTCGCCGCCGCCGCGTTTGAGCGTTCTGCTGCGCCGATAGCGGTCGAACGCAAGATTTCGGGTGATTTTCCCAAGAAACAGCCGTAACCGGCTCGGATGCTGCGGTGGGATCGACTGCCACGCGCGGAACATGGTATCGCTCACGCACTCCTCGGCATCCTCGCGGCTATGCAGGACATTTTCGGCGATGGAGAAGCAATATTTCCCATAGGCATCCTGTGCCGCTGCGAGGGCTTTCTCGTCCCGTGCAAAAAAAAGTGTAATGATCTGCTCATCATCCACAGCGATTCCTCCCTTCCGAACAATAAGACGTGATTGCTGTGTGGAATGTGACGATTTGGTCGTAGAAATTCTGTCGAGAATGGGAAAGCGCCCAATGAATGGGCGTTTTTGTGGGGTTTCATGTGATGTCTGAGGTGTGTTCGTCCGCGCTTCTGGTCGCGGACGAACGGCATGGAAACGGATGCCCTGCCGAACGATCGCAAATTCTTGAAAACAGTGAAATTTCGCCGTTACTCCATTGTCAGCACCGAAAGGATGAAGTAATTCTCCTCCTCCGTGACCGTTTTCACCTGTCCGTCCGCATACGTCACGGTGATGACATACGAAACCGTATTGCCGGTGTTCTGATCCTTGAAGTAATATTTATAGTCCTCGGTCATATCCGATGCCGTGTACGCTGTCTTCAGCGGCGCGAATCCGACGTACTGCTGGACAGCTTCCGGTGTCATGCCGGCCGTGATGCCCTCGGTGCCGATCTTCGCATCGGTCTTGACGCCCGTGCCGAATTTCTGGAGCTGGCGGTAGTCATAATACAGCACCTGCGTCATTTTGTCGCCGTCCTCGCCGATGTAGATCACCCACTGCGGCACGGTCACGCCCAGTACCTCAGTCTTTCGGGTGGACTCGAACAGATGCGGATAGTCCTCCGCCGCCATATTGATGCACGCGAACTGCGAGGCGCTCTCGAGGTTGATATGCGCGTATTTCTGCGCTGTTTCGGCACTCACGCCGATCTGCTCGCTCAGTCTCTCCGCATACGCCGAGCCGTCATTGCGCCACTGTGTGAAGCGGATGACGCCGTACCCTGCGCCGACCAGCACCAGAACTGCCAGCAGTGCAATGCCGATGGCTTTCCAGGAAATGCGCCCCTTGCGCTTTTTTCTCTGCTCCGTGCTATGTTCCTCTGCCATAAAAAACACCTCCCATATATACTGCAAAGCCCAATTTTATGTCGTTTTCTGCAAGAAAGGGGACTTTTTTGCAGGGGGCTGCCCCCTGCTATGCCCTGCGCACTACGAACCACACACTACGCACCCAAGATCAGTCCCTTTTCCAGCATCTCCTGTGCCGCCAGCATGACGGAGATCCGGCTGCTGTTGTAGCTGATGCCGCCCTGCATCCATGCCGCGAACGGTTCACGCAGCGGGCCGTCGGCGGAAAGCTCGATGGATGCGCCGTTTGTGAATGCGCCTGCTGCCATGATGACCTGATCGGTATAGCCCGGCATATCCCACGGTTCGGGGGTGACATACGCATCGACCGGAGAACCCTTCTGGATGCCGGTGCAGAAGGCGCAGAGATTGTCGGCGGAACCCAGCTTGACAGCGGTCACGATGTCGCCGCGCTCGGCGTCTGCGGACGGCGAACACTCAAACCCCAGCATGGTAAAGAGCTGGGATGCGAAAACCGCCGTTTTCAGCGCATTTGCGACAATATCCGGCGCCATGAAAAGCCCCTGGAACAGTTCCCGGTTCATGCCGAGGGTACAGCCGACTTCCTTGCCGAGTCCCACGCACGTCAGGCGGTAGGCGCACAATTCCACGAGATCGCGCCTGCCTGCGATGTAGCCGCCGGTTCGGGCGATGCCGCCGCCGGCGTTCTTGATCATCGAACCGATGATGACATCCGCGCCGACCTCCAGCGGTTCGCGCGTGTCGACGAATTCGCCGTAGCAGTTATCGACCATGATGATGGCATCCGGATTGCCGCGGCGAACGGCTTTGCAAATTTCCCCGATCGTGCCGATGGTAAACGCTTCGCGCATGGAATAGCCGCGCGAGCGCTGGATATAGGCGATCTTCGCGCC
>JAFPXW010000368.1 GCA_017394565.1 Oscillospiraceae bacterium
AGCTCATCGAGCAGGCGATCGACAATAACGATCGCGCAGTCTGAGGGGTGGCGCGATGAACCGCGATGCGATCGGCGTATTTGATTCGGGGATGGGCGGCTTGACGGCTGTCAAAGTCCTCAATCAGATCATGCCGCATGAGAACATCATCTATTTCGGCGATACGGCGCGGATCCCCTACGGAACGCGCTCACGCCAGACCATCCAGCGCTATACGCAGGAGGACATCGCCTTCCTGCGCCGGCACCCGGTGAAGATGATCATTGCCGCGTGCGGCACGGTCAGCTCGATGCTGGGGGCGGACTCTCCGGTGGACGATATGCCCTTCACGGGCGTGGTCTATCCGGCAGCAAGGGCGGCGTGCGCTTCCACCCAGAACGGCAGAGTCGGCATCATCGGCACCCCGGCGACCGTTGCCAGCGGCAGCTACGAGCAGGCGATCCACAATGTTGACCAGAGCGTGGATGTGACGGCGATGGCGTGTCCGCTGTTCGTGCATCTGGTGGAATACGGCTACACCGACCGGAACGATCCGATCACACGGCTTGCGGCAGAGGAGTACCTCCAGCCGATCCGCGATGCAGGGGTAGACACCCTGATCCTCGGCTGCACGCACTATCCGGTGATCGCGCCGACCATAGCGGATATTATGGGTGAGGGCGTGAAGCTGATCTCCGCGAGCGAGGCCGCCGCGAACTATGCCAAGCAGCTTCTGGAGGAAAACGACCTCCTCACCGACAGCACCGACCACGCCCACAACACCTATTATGTATCGGACAGCGTGTCCATGTTCCGCGACAACGCGAAGAATTTCCTCGCCGACGCGGTCAACGGGCAGGTGTTTAGTAGTAGAATTTGAAGCAATTAGGAATGAGGAATGAGGAATTAGGAATTGTTTTCAATGCGTAATGCGTAATGCGTAATGCGTAATGAATGTGTCTACTCTGTATAAGCGACTGCCTGCGCTCGCACGCTCGCTGGGCATCTGCTTAGCCTGCCGGCGACGGATTTTAGATTTCATAAATCATTTTTTTAAATCCGTCCGCGAAGCGGACACCAAAATTCCTAATTCCTAATTCCTCATTCCTCATTAAAATAAGTTTTCGGGAGCAGAATTTGAAAGAACAATGGATCATGACGCTGACAAGTATCCAGCGTGAGGAGCATGATCTCTCGGAATCCACCCTGGATACGGAGATCGAATATTATACGAATCAGGACGGTGAGCGCGTCATCGCTTACGAGGAGTCCGAAACGACGGGCATGGAGGGCTCGAATATGCAGCTTCGCATCGCGAAGGACGGCATGATCTCCATCGTCCGCACCGGTACCTACCAGACACATCTGGTCGTGCAGAAGGGCAAGAAGCATTTCTGCCACTACGAGACACCCTTCGGGGAATTCGCCGTCGGCGTATCCGCCAGATGGGTGCGCAACGAACTGACGGACGAGGGCGGAAAGCTGGCACTTCGCTACACGGTCGATGCCAATTCGACCTTGCTATCCGACAACGAGATCCGGATCAATGTCCGGAAGATGCAGATGTAACAGGATCACCGGAAAGGCAGAAAGGCATAGATTAATTAGGAGGTTTACGACCTATGACAAATATGATGGAAACCGCACAGGCACAGCTCCGCGAGCTGCTCATGAATGCGCTCGGTGCGCTGACCGCAGAGGGCAAGATCGCCGCAGAACCGCTGCCGGCCTTCAAGATCGAAGTTCCGGCTGACAAGAGCCACGGCGACTTCGCTTCCAATATCGCAATGGCTTCCGCAAAAGCCCTGCACATGGCGCCGCGTGCCATCGCAGAACTGCTCGTGGGCGCGATCGGTTTCGAGGGGACTTACTTCGAGAAAGCAGAGATCGCAGGGCCGGGCTTTATGAACTTCTTCCTGCGCAAGACCTGGTTCGCCGACACCGTGCAGGCCGTCCTGACCGATACCGACAACTACGGCAAGTCCGAGGGCGGCAAGGGCAAGAAGGCACTGGTCGAGTTCGTTTCCGCCAACCCCACAGGCCCCATGCACGTCGGCAATGCCCGCGGTGCGGCACTGGGTGACGGTATCTCCGCACTGCTCGAATGGACAGGCTGGCACACCGAGCGCGAGTTCTACGTCAACGATGCCGGCAATCAGGTCGCAAAATTCGGCAAGTCCCTCTCCCTGCGCTACCTCCAGCTCTGCTCGGAGAAAGGTCAGGCGGTGATGAAGGCTCACGCAAACGATGCCGATGCCATTGCAGAGGCGATCTACGGCGAGGACGGCAATTCTGCGGACTTCCCGATGCCGGATGACGTGTATCTCGGCCGTGACATCATCGTTCACGCCGCGAATTATTATTTCCAGAACGGCGACGCACTGGCAAAGCTTGACGAGGATGCACGCCAGAAGGCGCTGGCGGATTACGCACTGCCGCTGAACATCGAGGGCCTGGAGCGCGACCTCAAGAGCTACCGTGTGGTCTATGACAACTGGTTCCGCGAGTCGAAGCTCCATGCGGACGGCAGCGTTGACCGCATCATCGACGAGCTGACACGCCGCGGCTTTACCTACGAGCAGGAGGGCGCTGTCTGGTTCAAGGCCGAGCAGTTCGGTGCGGACAAGGATTTCGTCCTGCGCCGCGCAAACGGCATCCCGACGTATATTGTGCCCGATATTGCGTACCATATGGACAAGCTCGTGACCAGAAACTTCGACAAGGCGATCAATGTCCTGGGCGCTGACCATCACGGCTATGTACCGCGCCTGAAGGCGGCTCTGAAAGCGCTGGATGTCGATACCGACCGCCTGGACGTTGTCCTGATGCAGATGGTCATGCTCTTCCGCAACGGTCAGCCGGCGAAGCTCTCCAAGCGAAGCGGCAAGGCGATCGGTCTGGTGACACTTCTCGAAGATATTCCGCTGGATGCAGCGCGGTTCTTCTTCAATATGCGCGAGGCGAATTCTCATTTCGAGTTCGACCTCGACCTTGCGGTGGAGAAATCCTCGCAGAATCCGGTCTACTATGTGCAGTACGCGCACGCGAGAATCTGCTCCATTCTCCGCACCTTAAAGGAGGAGGGGCTGTACGTCGACAGCACCCCGATCCGCGAGCTCCCCATCGGCGAGGTGCCGCAGGAGATCGAGCTGATCCGCCACATCGCGGCATTCCCGGCAGAAATTGCCGCTGCTGCGAAGGTATATGATCCGTCGCGCGTGACAAAATATGCGATGGAGCTGAGTTCCCTGTTCCACAAGTTCTATGATGCTTGCAGTGTCAAGAATGCCGAAACGCCGGAACTTCGCGAAGCCAGAACCGCCATCTGCCGCGCCGCCGCCCAGACGCTCCGCAACGCCATGGCGATCCTGAAGATCGACTGCCCGGAGAAGATGTGAATCGTGAATAATGAATCATGAATAGTGAATAGTGAATAAAGCATCGTGAACGGGGGTGCAGCGCCCTTGTGGGAATCCCCCTAAAATAATAGCCCC
>JAFPXW010000369.1 GCA_017394565.1 Oscillospiraceae bacterium
CCTGATGTGTTGTTTCCACGCCTTCGGAAATGATCTCCAGACTCAGCGACTGTGCCATGCGGACGATGTTCTCGACAATGATCTCATCCGTCTTGTAGTCGATATTTTCGAGCGAGATGCGATCAAGGAACGACTTGTCCAGCTTGATGATGTCCATGTGGAATTCGCGGAGCATATTCAGGGAAGAATACCCTGTTCCGAAGTCGTCGATGGACGTACAGATGCCGCGTCCGCGCATGGTCTGCAAAAACCGGATCATCGCGTCATGGTTCTTGGCGCCGGACATTTCGGTCAGTTCCACTTCAATATAGCGGCTGTCGATGTTGTACTGCTTCATAATGGCGCTGATGGTATCGGCCAGGGTGTCGTCCTGTAGATGCTGCTGTGAGAAATTGACAGAAACGCGCACCGGTTCGATGCCGCGGTCAAGCCAGTCGCGAATGTCCCGGCAAACACGGTCGAACACATAGAAATCCAGCTCGCAGACAGTGCCTTCCTTCTCCAGCACCGGAATAAAGTCCATCGGCGGCACGATCTCACCGTTATGATACCAGCGGCAAAGTGCCTCACAGCCGCACAGCATCCGGTCGTCAAGAGAGACCTTCGGCTGATAATAGACCATGAACTCGCCGGTTTTGAGTGCTGTCGAGAACAGCTGCGAGATCTGCTTTTCGTGCATCATGCGGTCGCGCATTTCCGGCCGGAACCACATCTGGTCGCCGGCGATCCCGGAATGCTTGACGGTATTGAGGGCAATGGTCGCACAGTTGAGCGTGCGGTCAATGTCGTCCTGCGGCTGAATGTCGTAGGCGCCGACGTGCGCGGAGATCGGGAACACGCGCTCGTGTCCGTTGACGGAGATCGCGATCGGAAGCTCGTGCAGCATTGCCAGAATACGCGGTGCGTTTTCCTTGCGGACGAGCAGAATGAAATTGTCACCGCCCGGGCGTGCCATCCGCTCGTCATCCCGCATGACTGCCTGAAATGTCCGGCAGTACTTGACGAGGATCTCATCGCCGAGCTGCTGTCCGACGGTCTGGTTGATGTATTTGAAATTCTTCAGATTCAGGAAGATGCCGACAAATCCGCCAAGCCAGCCCATCGCCTCAAGCTGCTTGCCATAGCGCACCATACCCGGGACATTCAGAACGCCGGTCATGGAGTCGGTCGAGATCGCGCGAGTCAGGAGCTTGGTCATGCGCGAGCGTCCGCACAGAATGAAAACGTTTTCACTGAGGAAACGCACAAAATCCTTCTCGCTCTCCGTCCAGTCCATACCGCGGACGGGGTATGCGAGGATGGTAAACAGCCCGTTCTCACTGGACTGGAATACGATCTGGAGTTCTTTTTCCGGATCAATGTGGTCGCTTGTTCCAAAGAGAACGGATTCAGAATGCTGACCATTCGGTGCGAACAGGCTCTTAGGCGCACTCAGGTAGATCACATAGTACCCGATGTGAAGCTTTCGGGCAAGCGCCGGAAATTCTTTGACCAACACTTCTGCCAGTTCGTCATCTGTGTTGAAATTCTTACTCACAGCACGCATGAAGCGGATGTATTCCGGAGAACACATCTCAAAACGCTCTGTCTGATCGTGAAGCATTTCCTGTTCCGATACCATGCTCATACCTCCTAAATGGTGCAGCACACTTCCCAAAGTTATCATCTGGTTATATTATAACACAAATGTTCTGCTTTGTCAAGCATTGCACAAAAAATGCTGTAGAAATTTATGCAAATTGGTAAATGACATCAATTGTGAAGATATTCATATTATATCATATTTTTGCCAATTTGTAAACTGTTTTTAGCGTATTACCACGATGTTTGTAAGAAGTCACGATAAAGTATCCACTTGAATTGTATAAAATGCCTTGTTATATACAATTCCTCCAAAAAGAAAGCTCCTGCCTTCAAAAGACAGGAGCTGTTTTACAAAAACGATAGGCGGATCGGTTATTCCGCGATGTCGAAATACGCTGCAATGGTCTTGGCTTCTGCAAGCGCCATTTTCTGGAGGTTTGCATCGTCCATCAGCCAGAGCGTGGAGCGATAGTTGGTGTGGTAGCTGTGCTCCAGCAGGATGCCGGGGGTACCGACCTGCTTGGCGCCGCGCAGAACGCCGTAGTAGTCCAGGTCAGGGTATTTCACGCCATGACGCTTCCAGATGCTGCCGCCCTGCTTGGTTTCCATGACCTCCGCCACAGTATCCGCAAGCTGCTGACCCAGCACATCCGTCGAGCCGTCGATCATGCAGCAGGCGAGCGGACCGTCAACGGACGGATCATTGCAGGCGTTGCTGTGAACACTCAGGAACAGGTCGCAGCCTTCGGAGCAGCGTCCGCGTTCCTCCAGCGCCATATCCACTTCCTTGTCGGTGCGCGTCGTGATGACCTCGATGCCGTAATCCTCCAGCGCATCCACGAGCAGCAGGTGATGCTTCCAGGTGAAATCCGACTCCCAGTAGGTACTGATGACAGGGCTCTGATTGTACTTCGCGTAGTGACCGGCATCAATGCAGATCCTGACGCTGACGAGAGAACCGTCATCGCGGAAATGCCGCATTTTGCCGTCGATCTCGCAGTCGGTCTTCACCTGTGCGCCGTCCTGATCGAAGTAGTAGGTCTTGTCCCCGATATCATACCAGCCAGTCGCCATCAGACCGGTATTCTCGTCAAAATACATGGACGTGCCGTCTTCCTCGTACCAGCCGAAGGTCAGCACACCGTTATCAGAAGCATGGCGCTTGCCGTTTTCCGTTTCGATCCAGCCTGTCTGCATGGCGCCGTCGGTGCCGAGATCGTACATTTTGTCGTTGATCTTCTGCACGCCGGTCAGCATCACGCCGTCATCGCCGAAGTAATGCATCGCGCCGTCCACATCCACCCAACTGTCGGTCAGGACGACTGCGGTCTGGTCGAAATAATAGGTCTTGCCGTCAACGACCGTCAGCCCCATGTTGGCAAGCTGTGCATTTTCGAGGAAATAATAATTGACGCCCCCGACCTCTGTCCAGCCGGTGCTGAGCGCATAATCCTCACCGCCGTAGTAGGAAGCCTCACCGTCACGGATCCAGCCCTTCTGGAGCACGCCCTTGCTGTCGGCGAAATACAGGGCATAGCCGAGCGGCTTGACATTGGTGCAGGCACCGGTTTTTGCTGCATAGATCAGCAGATCTGCACCGTCTGCGGCATCAATGACCGCATCGCCGTTGATATCGGCAAGCTGTGTTGCCTGATAGCCGTTCTTGATCTGTGTGATCTGATCCGCCAGCACCTCATTGGTAGCAGAACCGGAGGCTGCTGCGTGTGCTGCTGCATCGAGGATCTTTGCAGCGTCTGCGGCATCCGGTGTACCGTTGCTGTCGAGGTCACCCTTGATGTAGTCCGGCGTCACGCTGAACAGTCCGGTCATGGCCGTGCCGTTCACATAATAGGAAACTGTACCGGCAGCGGTTTCTGTCAGACCGTCTTTATCCGGGGCATCTGCCAGCGGCCTGCTGATGCTGGTCACGGTATTGCCGGTGCTTCCGGTCGAAGCCGCCAGGACCTCTGTCAGACTCATATCCTCTGCGGCTGCCGGAACGCTTACCGCGCCGGAAACCAGCAGAAGCCCTGCGATCATGACACTTCCGATTTTCTGAATTCTCAAAACTTTTCAACTCCTTTTAGAGGGGAACATGACATTTGATCGTTGTCATCAATTTGTAACATCTTTTTTACTATACCACATTTTATACTATTTGTCAAGCCCTTTTGAACGCAAATACCAAAATATGCAAACATTCTGATCGAAAATGACAATAGAATCACCCTCCGGAGCAAACCGGAAGGTGATTTGTGATGATTCATTACCAAAAGTTGTTAATTGACCGGAAGCGAGGGGAGCAGCTCCACGACGAATTTCAGGATCGTGAGCGAGTCCGTGGCGTCGATCGTGCCGTTCCGGTCAACGTCCGCCTGTGCTTTCAGCTCCGGTGTCAGCGACGCGGAACCGAGCAGGTACTTGTTCAGCGCGATGACATCCATAATGTCCACGGCATCGTCATCGTTCGTGTCGCCGTAAACCGATGCCGCCGCTGTGGTAGTCGGCTGGGTTTCGGCCGTGGTGGTTTCCGTCGGGACGGTTTCGGAGGCAGTCGTCACCGTTGTGGTTTCCTGCGTGGTCGTGGCTTCTGTTGTGGATTCTGTGGTCGCTTCGGTGGACGCAGTCGCTTCTGTGGTTTCCTCTGTCGTGGTGGTCGTTTCCGCGGTGGTGGTCGTTGCCTCCGTCTCTGCCGCCGGCTGGAGGAATACCGTGTAGTTCACGCACATATACGACTGCCCGTTCGAGCTGAGTGTGATTTTGTCACCGGCCTTGAGGGACAGCGCGTACAGATCGAACGTCACATCGTTCGAGGAGGTCATGGTCTGACCGAGTTTCCGGAAATCCGCCATCCATGCCGGAATGGTCTCCACACGGCTGTCCAGTCCGATGTAGAGCGTGGCATCCGCAGCAGCCTCAAATGCCGCGCAGTCGCCGCTGTAATTCTTGGAGTCGCAGGCGGTCAGGATGCTCTCTGCGCCTTCAAGCTCTGCCGGCAGCTCCGCAACCGTGAAATCGCGGTCGCCGAACAGCATAGAGCCGACCGTTGTGTCATATGCGATGGCGTAGGATGTGCTGCGCTCGGAATCCAGCACCTGCAGGTCATAGACCAGCTTGCCGCTGACCGGGATGCGGTCCTTGCCGAATGTGAACCAGTTGAGGTTCATCAGGTAGCCTTCGCCGCCCGTGAAGCGGATGTAGAGGTTGTGCGTGCCGGTGATCTTCGGGATGCCGGCTGTGAAATCCTCCCAGCTCCCGAAGCTGCCTGTTCCGTCATAGCGAAGCTTCGCAAGCGGTGTGGTCATGGTGTCGATGTACAGTTCCATCACGCAGGCATTGCCGGATGCACGAGCAGTGAACGACTGTGCACCGTCGCCGAAATCAAGCTTCTTGTACATCACATAGTCGCCGTTCTCGATGTAGCCGATGTTCTGGCTGCCGGAGGCATCCGAGGTGTCCTCGGTCTGGATGCCCTCCTGCGTGTTGAAGTCCTCAGCTTCGATCTGATCAAAAGCGGAACGCGCTGTGACCGTCGCTGCTTCCGGTGAAACCTCGACCGTACCGGCCGGGAAGGAGTCCACCGTCAGGTCGTTGATGTAGTACTCGATATTCATGTAGCCGTCGCCGAGATAGTCGCCGGCGTAGTCGGTCGGATCGTTCGGATCAAGGCCGCGGGCTTCTTCCCACGCATCGTCCATACCGTCATTGTCCTTGTCGGTGATGGTTTTCTGGAGAACGGCAGCAGGATAGGTGTAGGTCACGCCGCACTGGATGTGGTATTTATCCAGATCCGTCACAGAGCTGTCGTAGGCGGCTGTACCCGAGCAGTAACCCGTACCGTTCTTGGTATCCGCAGCACACTGCTGGTCGATGGCAGTCCGCCTGGTCGGGGAAATGCCATTGCCGGCGAAGCTGACAACGTGATCGTAGGAAGCCGCCGCGCTTTCGCAGGTCAGCGTAGTCGAAACGTCCTCGCCGTTCACGGTGATCGGGAAGTGGTCGTTCACGCGGGTGCTGGATTCGTTCTTGCTGCCGCTGTAGCTGATGGCAGACCAGTTGGCATTCTCGGCATTGCGGACGGACATATCCTTGTTCAGGATCCGGTTGCCGGTGAGGTAGAGCTTGAAATTCTCATTGTCCGACACCTGCGCATAATGGAATCCGCTGGCAGTGGAGTTGCCGGCTTTCAGCGTATTGTTCACATAATTGACGTGGCCGATCGTGCCGTAGGTCGTCTGATAGCCCCAGTCGTAGATGACATTGTTGGTGAAATCGGCGGCACTCGTTCCCGGGATCTTTCCGCGGAAATTTCGCGAAACGCTGTGCAGGATCAGGTTGTGATCCCACGAGAAATTCGAGCGTCCGAACATAATGCCGAAGCCGTGGATGCCCTTGTCGTGGCCGCCCCAGGAATTCGCCGGGCCGATGACGGAATACTGCACGGTGTAGTTGTCATTCTTGGAATACAGGCCCCACTGTTCATCTGAAGCCCAGCCCAGCGAGCAATGGTCGATGATGGTATCTGCACCGCCGGCGCCGCCCCATGCGTCATTGCCGGAGCTGGTCGCCTTGTAGGGGCCGGGACGGGAGCTGATGTAGCGGACGATGCAGTTCGAGCCGCCCAGACCGAGTTTGTAGTTCTTGAGCGTGATGCCTGAGCCGCCGGGCGCTGTCTGACCGGCGATGGTCACGTTGCTCTGGCAAACAACCGCACTCTGCAATTCGATCGTGCCGCTGACATCGAATACGACGATACGTCCCGATTTGGAGACCGCATCGCGGAAGGAGCCGGCACCGCTGTCATTGAGGTTGGTGACATGGTATACCTCGCCGCCGCGTCCGCCGGTCGCGTACTTGCCGCCGCCGACTGCACCGGGGAAGGCGAGAAGCTTTCCGGCCGCGCTCGTCTGCGCAGGCTGAAACGCCAGTAAACCGGAAAATGCCGTCGCTGCGGCAGTGATCCCGGCAAGCCATTGCCTGAATGTCTTTTTCATGTAAGAAGCATCCTTTCTGTCTATGGAGTATTACCCGATTGTTTGAATTGTACCCAATTTTTCATCCACTTGATTTGTGAATAAACTATATCTTAATTAGTATTGTATCATAAAAAATTCATTTTTTCAATAGCGAATCGTCACCTTTTTATTGCATTTTTCATACAGCCTGCATAAGAATTTTGCAAAATATGAACAATGTGTTCGTTCTTTACCATAAATAGGTTGACGTTCCTGCGAAATTGTGCTATGATATACTTTATAGGAATATAGAGGGATCTGTTCGCACGATCGACATGATTACCAATTCCGGCAGATCCTGAAAATGATGGAGGAACTCATGAAATACAAACAACTCACCGCATTCTGCATGAGCCTTGCGACGCTCGCGATGTTCGTGCCAAATCTGACCGCATCTGCAGAAATGACTGCTGCACCGCAGCTCTACCTTGCAAGCCGTGCGTCGGAAAACCCCGATATTCTTCAAAACGGCGGTACGCTCGTGACCGATTCCGACGGCGTTTCCGCAGGGCAGCCGGCTGTCTCCCTTCCGGCACGCTATGACCTGCGCGAGCAGGGGCTTGTCACAGCTGTCAAGGATCAGGGACCTTACAATACCTGCTGGGCATTTTCTGCGCTCAATTGCCTTGAAACGAAGGAGATCCGGCAGGATCCGCTGATCGACCTGTCCGAATGGGCGCTGGCGTTCCACACCTATTCGGAAGCATTCGGCTACCCCTACAGCACCAGCACGCCGTTCGATGCCGGGAGCTATGACTGCGATCAGGAGATCGGCATCCTGACAAGCTGGATCGGCCCGTGGCGGGAGAGCGCTGCGGATTACGGCAACCCATCCATTCTGGACACGGCGCCTACGATCGACGAAGTCCGCGAACAGTCGGTGCTTCACACGACCGATGCACTGTGTTATTTCTACGATCCGGACAACCCGGAGGTCTTTGAGGCACAGCTTTCTACGATCAAGAACGCCATCTATCAGGGCAATGCCATTGATGTCAGCTATCTGCACAGCGATGCGTGCTATAATGATGTCTATCACTCCTATTGTTACAATGCCGATCTTGCTGCCGGAAGTGAAAGCTACGGGCATTCCGTCAGCATCGTTGGCTGGGATGACAATTTCCCGTCGGAGTATTTCCATTCTGATCCCGGCAGAAACGGCGCATGGCTTGCCAAAAACAGCTGGGGTGCGGCATGGGGCGACAACGGCTATTTCTGGATCTCCTATGCGGACGCACGCCTGGATGATTTCTACCAGTTCAAGGCGGAGGCGGCCGAGGTCCACAACCGCCTGTACCAGCACGACCAGTTCGGCAATTCCGGTGCATTCGCCTACGACCAGAACGGTGATACATCGGTGCTTGTGGCGAATGAATTCACAGCCGATGCCAACGGCTGGGTGACCTCTGTCATGCTCTGCAACCTGAATGTGGACGATACAGCGGAATTTACGGTGTATACCGGACTGACCGACGAGAATAACCCCATCTCCGGCACACCATCCGAGGTCACGGCAGTCACGCTGCCGCAGATCGGCTACCAGACCATTGACCTGGACAAGCCGGTACCGGTCAAGGCAGGAGAGCGCTTCTCCATCGTTGCCAAGCTGTCCGGTGCCGACAGAGCGTACAGGATCCCGTGCGAATTTGCGACCTATACGGAGCAGACACACGCGGACGGGACGGTCGATGGGTTTGACAGCAGCTACACACCGGAAATGCTCCTGCGCGATTTTGCGACGAATCAGAGCTTCTACAGCGGCGACGGCATCCTCTGGTATGATATGTACAACGTCACCCACGGCATCAGCGAAACACAGAACGAAGCGACGGGCGAAAAGACCTACATCGAGATGATGGAGGGCAATATCTGCCTGAAAGCCCTCACACGCGACGACGGCATCGTGAATTTTTCCGATTATCACGAAAATATCCCTGCCGGTCAGGGCATCGAGCTGACGAATGATGACCATGCGCCGGTCTATTATTCCCTGGATGGCGTCAATTTCACGCTGTATGAGGAACCCATCCGGTTTCCGGAGGGGAAGGATGAGATGACGATCTCGGCATTTGCGGACATGGCGGATCGGACGGTGTTCTCCAGGACGTACCGCAAGCAGAAGGCGGCGA
>JAFPXW010000370.1 GCA_017394565.1 Oscillospiraceae bacterium
GACATAGTATCATTCGTGGTTATATTTATTATACCACACCCTGTACGCTTTGTCAAGCATTTTTTATCCCTTGAACAGCTCCTTGAGCTTGTCAAAGAAGCCCTGACGCTTTGCGTAGTTCTTGTCGGAGAGGGAATCCTCGAAATTCTTGAGGAGATCCTTCTGCTTTTTGGTCAGATTCTTGGGAACTTCGATGTAGAGCTTGACGTACTGGTCGCCGCGTCTGTCCTGCTGGAGGAACTTGATGCCCTTGCCTTTCAGGCGATGCTTTGCGCCGTTCTGTGTGCCTTCCGGAATGGAGAACTTCACATTGCCGTCAATGGTCGGCACGGTGATCTCGTCGCCCATGACTGCCTGCGCATAGGTGATCGGGATCTCGCAGTGAACATCGTAGCCCTCGCGCGTGAACAGCGGATGCGGACGCACGGTGACGCTGACATTCAGATTACCGGAAGGGCCGCCGTTGATACCGCAGTCGCCCTCGCCGGAAATGCGCAGTGTCTGCCCGTTGTCGATACCTGCCGGAACGGTGATGGAAACGCGCTTCTGCACCTTGGTTCTGCCGACGCCGCGGCACTTCTGGCAGGGTGTCCTGATGATGGTACCCTTGCCGTTACAGTGCGGGCAGGGACGTGTCGAGGAGATCGCGCCCAGCGGCGTCTGCTGTGTCACCTTGATGGAACCGCGTCCGCGGCAGTCGGGGCAGACTTCCGGAGAAGTGCCTGCTTCCGCGCCGGTACCGTTACAAGCGGTACAAGTCTCCATATGCGCGATGTTCAGCTCCTGCGTCTTGCCCTGACACGCTTCCATGAAGCTGATATTGATGCCGTAATTGATGTCACGGCCGCGTCTGGGGGCATTGGCTGTATTGGCACGGGACGCACCGCCGCCGCCGAAAATATTTCCGAACAGGCTGTCGAAAATGTCGCCCATATCGCCGTAACCGCCGCCTGCGAAGCCGTCAAAGCCGCTGAAACCTGCTGCACCGTCCATGCCGTCATGACCGAACTGGTCGTAACGCTGACGTTTTTCCGGATCAGACAGGACGGAATAGGCTTCATTGATCTCCTTCATCTTCTCCTCGCATTCCTCAACTTTGTCGGGGTGAAGATCGGGATGGTTTTCTCTTGCCATCTTGCGATAGGCTTTCTTGATCTCGTCCTCGCTGGCACCCTTCTGGAGTCCCAGCACTTCGTAATAATCACGTTTATCCGCCATACTCATCCACCGCAGTCCATTGCGGCGCTCCTTTCGTTCGTTTTGCCGCCTGAATGCGGCACCTCCAATATATACAACAGGGTGTCCCAACACCCCGACCGCCGTCCGGCGGCAATATTCCGTGGAATACAGCTATTGGGGCAGAATGATTCTGCCCCTGTAAATAGCCGTTTTTTCAATTTCCAGCAGGTTTCGCGTTCAGCTTACGCCTCCGTGAAATCCGCATCAATGACATCGTCATCATTGCCGCCGTTCGGAGCAGCTTCTGTGAAGTCTGCGCCGGCTGCGCCCATGTCCGGAGCGCCCTGTGCGCCCGGCTGCTGGTAGATCTTCTGGCCCATATCCATGAGAGCCTTCTGGAGTGCATCCATCTTGTCCTTCATGGCCTGCGTATCGTTTGCGTCGATCGCGGTCTTGAGGTCAGCAGACTTTGCACGGATCGCATCCTGATCTGCCTGCGGTACCTTATCGCCGAATTCCTTCAGCGTGTTCTCGCACTGGAGTACCATGTTCTCTGCCTGGTTCTTGGTATCCACCTCGTCGCGGCGCTTCTTGTCCTCCTCAGCGTATGCCTCGGCCTCCTTGACAGCCTTGTCGATGTCCTCCTTGGACATATTGGTGGATGCGGTGATGGAGATGTTCTGCTCCTTGCCGGTGCCCAGATCCTTTGCGGATACATGAACGATACCGTTGCGGTCGATGTCGAAGGTAACTTCGATTCTCGGAACACCTCTCATTGCCGGTGCGATGCCGTCCAGACGGAAGGTACCCAGCTGCTTGTTATCCTTTGCGAACTGACGCTCACCCTGCAGAACGTTGATGTCAACGGCCGGCTGGTTGTCAGCGTAGGTGGAGAACACCTCGGACTTCTTGGTCGGGATGGTGGTATTTCTGGGGATCATCACGGTGCAAACGCCGCCTGCAGTCTCGATACCGAGGGACAGCGGAGTCACATCGAGGAGCATCAGGCCTTCCTTGACATCGCCGCCGAGCACACCGCCCTGCAGTGCTGCGCCGAGTGCAACGCACTCATCCGGGTTGATGCCCTTGAACGGCTCCTTGCCGATGAGCTTCTTGACAGCGTCCTGAACTGCCGGGATTCTGGAAGAACCGCCGACCATCAGCACCTTGTCCAGCTCGGAAGCGCTCATGCCGGAATCCTCGAGAGCCTGACGTACCGGGCCCATGGTTGCCTGTACGAGGTCTGCGGTCAGCTCGTTGAACTTTGCCTGAGACAGTGTCAGGTCGAGGTGCTTCGGACCGGAAGCATCTGCGGTGATGAACGGCAGGTTGATATTGGTGGTGGAAGCAGCAGACAGCTCGATCTTTGCCTTTTCTGCGGCATCCTTCAGACGCTGCATGACCATCTTGTCAGCGGACAGGTCGATACCGGTATCCTTGCGGAACTCGTCAACCATCCAGTTGATGATTCTCTGGTCGAAATCGTCACCGCCGAGGTGGTTGTTACCAGCGGTAGCGACTACCTGCTGGAAGCCCTCGCCCATCTCGATGATGGAAACATCGAACGTACCGCCGCCGAGGTCATACACCATGACCTTCTGGTCTTCTTCC
>JAFPXW010000371.1 GCA_017394565.1 Oscillospiraceae bacterium
GCAAGGTATTCTTTGACGGCTTCGATCTCCTGCCCGAACGGGATCACGGCGTCGCTGTCAGTCGCGGTGATGTTATTGCGCAGATAGCGTGAAAAATGCCCGATGAGATCCGCGGCTTTCTCCGGATCCTCGTAGCAGGATTCCTGGATGGCCAGGAGCGCGTTATTGACGAAATGCGGCTTGATCTGCGCCATCAGCAGATTTTGCTGGCTCTTGGCGAGTTCGAGTTCGCGGCGGTGCAGTTCCTCCTGCGTTTCGCTGTGGCAGATGGCGGCAAGGTAGACAAAATAGACAATGAGGTCGAACGCGGCGACTTCCTCCGTCATGCCGACAATGATGTCCAGATATTCCAGCAGCGCGGTCAGCATGGTCGAGCCTGCCATGAAGATGACGATCAGCGCCTTGGAGCGGTTTCCGCGCCGGAGGAATCCGAACGATTCGTACATCAGCCAGAGCAGATACACCATCGACATGGTCATCGGCAGGATGCGCAGGATGCCGCCGTGGAAGCGGTAATTCGCCGTAAAATAATACGTCAGCCCGGCATCGTACAGATCCATGACCTCGATCGCCGCAAAGATGCAGTACGGCAGAACCAGCAATCTCCGGCTTTTCTGCGGTGCGATGAGCCGCAGCTCCAGCAGCGCGATCAGCGGATAGATGCAGTAAACGCCGGATGTTTTGATATATTTCCACAGAATGTCCTGCTGATACGCTTCGCACCAGTATTCGAGATATTCCCCGACGCTCAGCAGAAACACCAGCCCCAGCAGGATCCAGACGAGCTGCAGTCCTTCCAGCTTCATGCGGCGGTTGGCGATCAGCATCACCACCAGTCCTGCCAGCATCACGAGCGTGATGTAGCTCATGGACAGATATTCCAGAATGTAGTGCATTGCGCGGCGTTCACCTCCCCCTGATCCCCGATTCATGATGCATTTTTCACGCTTTACTATTCCAGTATATCACATTCCGGCAGGAATTGCAAGTGAGTGGTGGGGGAGCACGGAAATCCATTTTTAAGAGAATCCATGCAGATGGTGTATAAAATGTTCAAGGCAAGCGGGTGGAGGGTGCGCAGCACCCTCCTTAAATAGCCCCCTCCCTGGGGAGGGGGTTGGGGGTGGGGGGAAAGAAACGCGCCTGTTTTTCTAACAGAACCTGAAAATTGATTTCCGTGGCGTATGTACGCCGTTGTTAACGGATTCTTCACACAAGTCCTGCTCCGAAACGACAGATTCTATACAAGCCGTAGAAACTGTTTTCAGAATTAGCTATTGTATACAAAAATATTGCCGAAATTTCTATCAAGTTATTGCAAAGAGTGCAAAATTATGATATAATAGGATTGTCTCATAGAATTTTGATGAGGGAGGGACTTGTATGGAACATGACAAAACGACACGATACTACCAGTATCTCGAAAAACTGACCGATGAAATGAACGATCCGGATCACTTTGACCGTGCGCAATTCGTTGCACTTCTGACAGAGATCTCCGAGTTTTTCGGTCTATCTAAGGGTGTCACGGAATTTTACGAGAATGTCATGATGGAACAGCGCGGCATTGGCGAGGTCCTCATCGACTACGACAACGGTCACGGCGATGTCTGCATCGTGGACCGGCGCTTCATCACCAAGACGCAGGCGGTCATCCGCGGACGGCTCTACATCGCCGCCGAGACGCCCATGCTGCCGGACGAGGACATTCGCAGGGGGGATCTCATCATGCGCTGTGTGCTGGGGCTCGTCTCCCGCAACCGCCTGATCGACACAGTAGAGACGCTGATGTTCCACGATCAGAGTGGCTTCCCGAATCTGCGTGCGTTCGCGCGGTTCATGTCCCACGAGTGCATGAACGGCGGCATCAGCGGCAGAACGGCTGTCCACTTCAATCTGCGGCACTTCGGCATGATCAACCACGACATCGGACGAGCGCAGGGCGATATCGTCATGCATAATTACTTCGATCTGCTGGACGAGACCATCGGCGAGACCGGCATCATCTGCCGCGTGGGCGGAGATAATTTCGTCATGGTGTGCGAGAACCAATATGTGGAGCAGGTGCTGGAGATCCTCAGCGGCTATCCGGTGCCGTTCGGGAACGAGCAGCGTGTGGATGTTTCCGGCTATGTCGGTGTGTATGTGCTGCCGGACGGCTTCATCTGGACGCAGATCGGCGACATCATGGACAAGGTCACTGCCGCATCGCAGGCTGCCAAGCGCGGAAATCACGGGAATATCGTGTACTTCGACCAGAAGATGCACGACATGAAGGAAAACCAGGTGCGCATCCAGGCGCTCTTTCCGCTCGCCCTGGAAAAGCACGAATTCCACGCCTTCTATCAGCCGAAGGTCGATGTCTACACCGGGCGCATCGTCGGTGCGGAGGCGCTCTGCCGCTGGTTCCATGACGGGCAGATCGTGCCGCCGGGGCAGTTCATCCCGGTGCTGGAGCAGAACACCGACATCTGCCAGCTGGACTTCTATATGCTGGAGACCGCCTGCGAGCATCTCCGGAAATGGCTCAATGAGGGCAGAAATGTCGTGCGCATCTCGGTCAATCTCTCGCGCAAGCACCTGATGAACGTCGATCTGCTGGACAGGCTGCTGAGCATCATCGACCGGCACCTCATTCCGCACGAATACATCGAGATCGAGCTGACCGAGACCACGACCGAGGTCGAATTCAACAGCCTCAAGCGCGTGGTCAGCGGCTTGCAGCGGGTCGGGATCTTCACGTCGGTGGATGATTTTGGCATGGGCTATTCTTCGCTGAACCTCATCCGCGAGCTTCCGTGGAACGTCCTGAAGATCGACCGCTGCTTCGTTCCGCCCGATGACGAGACCGACACCAGCACGACCAGCCTGATGTACAAGCACGTCATCGCCATGACGCAGGACATGGGGCTGGAGTGCATCACGGAGGGTGTGGAAACGCGCCGCCAGGTCGATGTGCTGCGGAAAAATCACTGCGGCATCGCGCAGGGCTTCTTCTTTGACAAGCCTCTGCCGGTGGAGGAATTCGAGAAGCGGCTCGACCAGCAGTTCTATCCGATCTGATCACACGATTCGTTATTTATTCTTCACGATCCATTATTCACTATTCACTCTTCATTAATAAATAAGGAGA
>JAFPXW010000372.1 GCA_017394565.1 Oscillospiraceae bacterium
CCCCCAACCCCCTCCCCAGAGGGGAGGGGGCTATTTTTTCTATTTTTAGGGGGCTGCGCCCCCTGATCCCCCCGTTGAGGGAGGCAGAAACCTCCCTCTATGGATGATCTCAATTCGTCCGCGCAGCGGACATCATCATTACGCATTGCGCATTACGCATTACGCATTATTCCTCATCGTCCAGCTCCACTTCCGGCATCACTTCGTCCGGTTCTTCGTTCTGAAGTGCGACTTCCTCATCGGAGATCTGCTCGACAGCCGAGGTTTCGGCGGTGCTGTCGTGTTCGGCACGGGTGAAGGCCACCACTTCGTTGCCGTCGGAGACCTTCATCACGCGCACACCCTTCGCAGTTCTGCCCATGATGCGGATGTCGCTTGCCAGGATACGGATGATGATGCCCTCGGTCGAGATCAGGATGATGTCGTCATCCTCGTCCACGACCTTGATGCCGCAGACCTTGCCGCGGATGTCATCGGTCTTGTAATTCTTCAAGCCGTAGCCGCCGCGTCCCTGAATGCGGTATTCCTCCAGTCCGCAGCGCTTGCCGTAGCCCTGTGTGGTGACGGTCAGAACCGTCGCATTCTCGCGGACTCTTGCCATCGAAATGACTTCGTCGCCCTCGCGGAGCTTGATGGCTCTCACGCCGTGTGCCGAGCGCGACTGCGGACGGATGCAGGTTTCCTCCATGCGCAGCGCCATGCCGTCACGGGTCGCCACAATGAGCTGATTCGTGCCGTCCGTCATGCGCACGCCTGCGATCTCATCGCCGTCATTCAGTCCGATCGCGATGAGTCCCTTCTTGTGGATGTTGCGGTAAGCATTCAGCGGTGTGCGCTTGATCTGTCCCATCTTCGTGACCATGACCACATAGTCATCCGTGTCGAATGTCCGGCACTTGAGCATCGCGGAAATGCGCTCGCCCTCCTGCAGGTTCAGCAGGTTTGCGAAATGGAATCCGCGGCTTGCCTTCGAGCCGTCGGGGATCTCGTAGCACTTGAGCTTGTGCATATAGCCCTTGTTCGTGATAAAGAGGATGTTGTCATGCGTCGAGCAGATGAACATTTCCTCGACGAAATCCTCCTCACGCTGTTTCATGCCCTGTACGCCGCGTCCGCCGCGCTTCTGGGTCTTGTATTCGTCGAGCGCCATGCGCTTGATGTAGCCCTTGTTGGTGTAAGTGACCACGCAGTCCTCGACCTCGATCAGCTCCTCGATGTCGAGTTCGCCCGATACTTCGGTGATCTCCGTGCGGCGCTTATCCGCGAACTTCCGGCGGATCTCGGCAAGCTCGCCCGAAATGACCTCGTAGACTTTCTGCTTGTCGCCGAGGATGTCTTCGAGTTCGGAGATCTTCTGGCAGAGCGCAAACAGTTCGTCGGTGATCTTCTGGCGTTCGAGTCCCGTCAATGCACCCAGACGCATCTGGACGATGGCTTCCGCCTGCTCGTCGGAAAGTCCGATGGAAGCCGGGATGTGCAGACCGGACAGGTCATATTCGGCACGCTCCAGCAGTGCGGACATATCCACATCCTTGAAGCGTTCCATGAGGCGTTCCTTACCCTCCGGAATGCTCGAAGAAGAACGCAGGATCGCGATGACTTCGTCGATATAGTCTGCCGCGAGCATGAAGCCCTGGAGCAGATGCGCACGTTTGAGCGCCTTGTCGAGTTCAAACTGTGTTCTTCTCGTGATGACGTCCACCTGGAATTCCAGGTAGCGCTCCAGCACCTGCTTGAGGGTGAGGACGCGCGGCACGCCGTTATCGAGCACGAGCATATTCACGCCGCAGGTATCCTGCAGCTGCGTATAGCTAAAGAGTTTGGCAAGCACGACATCCGGCACAGCGTCCTTGCGGACACCGATGACGATGCGCATACCGTCACGGCCGGATTCATCGCGGACGAAGGTCGCGCCCTCGACGCGCTTCTCCTTGATGAGCTGGGCAATATGCTCGACGAGACGGGCTTTATTGACCATGTACGGGATCTCGGTGACGATGATCTGCGTCTTGCCCTTATTCTCCTCGATGTCGGTCTTGGCGCGGACGATGATCTTGCCCTTGCCGGTGCCGTAAGCGGCACGGATGCCGGCCTTGCCCATGATGATGCCGCCGGTCGGGAAATCCGGCCCCTTGATGCATTCCATGAGGTCATCGAGGGTGCAGTCGGGGTTCTCGATGAGGAGATTCAGGCCGTCGATGACTTCCCCGAGGTTATGGGTGGGGATATTGGTCGCCATGCCGACCGCGATGCCGACAGAGCCGTTGACCAGGAGATTCGGGAAACGGCTGGGGAGGACGACCGGTTCCTGGAGACGGTCGTCATAGTTGGACATCCAGTCGATGGTATTTTTGTCGATATCTGCGACCATTTCGAGGGAAAGCTTTGCCATTTTCGCCTCGGTATAACGGTAAGCAGCAGGCGGATCGCCGTCGACAGAACCGAAGTTGCCGTGACCATCGACCAGCGGATAGCGCAGGGAGAAGTCCTGTGCCAGGCGGACGAGCGCGTCATAGACGGAAGCGTCGCCGTGCGGATGGTATCTACCCAGCACCGCACCGACGGTATCGGCGCACTTACGGTACGGCTGATCGGGCGTCAGTTTATTTTCGTGCATGGTGTAGATGATGCGGCGGTGAACGGGTTTCAGACCGTCGC
>JAFPXW010000373.1 GCA_017394565.1 Oscillospiraceae bacterium
CAAGGCAAAAATCCGCCGACGGGCTGTCGCCCTTCAAGGATTTTTAACGCAGTCACTGGCAAAATTTGACGAAAAGACGTGCATGAATCCCTATGTGGACAGGTTCTTAGTGGATCATTCCTTGAGCTGACCGCCGAGCTGGATGCGCATGGGAACGGGGGCTTCGAGAATGTCCTTGCCCTCTGCGGTCAGCGCACAGCCCACGCGGTAGGAAAAATACGGTGCATCGACAGCAAACACGCCGCCTGCATTGAGGATGTCCTGCGAAACGAATTCCCGGCCGAGCCGGAGTGCGTCGAAATACCATGTATCGGTGGGATCGTTCTCATTGACGAGTTCGATGCCGAGCTTGCGGAAATGCTCTCTGCCGGTGGTGATGTCTGCGCCGTATTCGAGGTGCATGACGGCTTCGTATTGTTTGCCGTCGTCCTCCACGTCGGCGAGTTCCGCCTCATCCAGTTCCATGTGGTAGAGATTCCAGATCTCGAACAGCAGCAGGGAAGCGGTCTTGTCGATCATCATGAGATCCCAGTCGCGCCTGTCCATATCGGAGAGCAGCCCGATGTGATAATTGCTGGCAAGCGCGGCGGCAAGGTCGGACATATCGTCGGCTTCGAGCGTGACACGCGCGGTGTGTCCGTCCTTCGAGGAACGTGTTCCGAAGAATTCGATGAGGTTGACAGCGTGCTCTGCCGCGATGAGCAGGGCTTTTTCGGTATTGTCGAGCTGCGAGGGATTGAGCCGGAGCATTTTCTGTCCCTCGTCGAGCAGCTTGCGGACGGTCTTGATGTCGAAATGTTCGATCTTTGTGATCTTGGTGCCGTTGAGTTTCATATGTGCCTCCTGTGGGTTCTGGGGTTATGGTACTTATTTATTATAACTGATATGCGGAGAGATTGCAAGAGGGAGAATCGGTTATAAGTAGAATCGATATGAATGCATCAATTATATGTATTTGCAATATACCTAATGTTATGGTATAATCAAACTATACAGAAAGAAATTCACAATCCAAAGGAGTAGGAATTTATGAAAACAGCACAGAAAAAATGGGCAGCCGTTTCGCTTGCCCTTACTGGAATCGTTGCCGCTAATCTGCCGTTTGATGTCAGGGCGGAGGACAGGGAGTTTGTACAGCAGACAGAGATCATTGCGCAGGAGTCTGCGCCGCATGAAGTTGTGACAGAATATGCTGACCTCTGGACTGGTGTGATCGTGTTCAAGACTGGCGAACCCGTGCAGTGGACTGTCCATGTTCCGGAGGAAACAGAACTCAAAGGATGCAGTGCAACGATCAAGATCCCCGGACTTGGCTGGGGAACAGAGGAGAAAAATCAGGAAGAGAACTACCTGACGCTGACACAGGGAAACAATCTGGTGTATGAATTTACACCGGATGCGGCAGGGGATTATCTGTTCACCTGCTGGATGGGCGCGGGATGCCATTCCAATTATACTCATGTGACAGACGATGGACAGTATGCGGCTGAAGCGCCTGCTGATCCGACCGATC
>JAFPXW010000374.1 GCA_017394565.1 Oscillospiraceae bacterium
GACAAGTTCAAGAGTCGCATCGGTTTTACACCGGGTGTCAAGGTCGTTGAGATCGGCGTATTGCCGCGCAGTACCAAAAAGACCGCGCGTGTGATCGACGAGCGCTATAAGTAAAAAAATGTTCGCGCACGCCGCGAATATGGAGAGAACCATGTATAATAGGGCATTTTTATTTAACGGCATCGGGCCGAAATATGAGAAACTGCTTGCCAAGCTGACACCGGAAATGACCGAGCAGTACCAGGCGTACTACAGCAAAGCCTGCGAGCATCTGGGACTGCACAAGGACATCGAGAAGAACCACGGCTATGATGCGAAGATCGCAGAGTGGCTTGTGCCGTTCGTCTGCGACCGCGTGATCTTTGAGAAATGCATCGCGCAGGGCATCCTGCCGGACATCGGCGTTGGCTACAGCTCCGGCATTGTCAGCGCGACCGCTTGCTTCGGATCCTTCCCGTATGAGGCCGCGTATGACATTGTCAAGACGCACCGTTCCATGCTGATCGCGCTCGATGAGCAGCAGGTGAAGCTGGACACCGGCATCATCGTTGGTTTTTCGTATGACGATCTGCTGGCGCTTCTGCGTTCGCAGTTTTCGGAGGAGGAACTGGTCATCGGCAGCAGCAATTCCAGCTTCCATGCGATGATCAGCGGCAAGGCGCCGGCAGTGGAGAAGGCGATCGAGCTTTGCACCAATGAGGGTGCATTGAAGGCATTCCGCCTCGGCACCGGCACGGCGTTCCATCACGAGATCATGAAGCAGTATTCGCAGGAGTACATCCAGTACTGCCATAACGTGACCTACAAGGATCCGAAATATCCCATGCTCTCGGTATTTGACATGAGCATTCTGGATACTGCCGAAAAGGTCGCGCACGAGAACCAGATCAATGTCTACACCCAGATGCGCTGGGATCTGGCGTTGAAGGAACTGGAAAAGCTCGGTGTGAAGGAATTTATCGACATCAGCGCGAATGGCTCCCTGAGCAAACTCTCCAGAGTCAAGCGCGGCTGCCGGATCTATACATTTGAGGATGTCTGTGCCTGATCCGGATTTCCGAAGCGGCACATACGCATAAGGGCATCTCTGAAAACCACTCTTTTTTGCTTTTCTGCAAAAAAGTAAAAAGGCGAAGTGTCGGCTTTGTCCGACACGCTGCCCCAAAAGCATGGTTTTTGGAGGTTTCCATAAATATATAAAGAAATATCATGGAGGAATCTGAAATGAGAGAACTGACTAATGAGATCAAGGCTGAGATCAAGGATATGATTTTTGACTACTACGCAGAGGAGTGCGAGGTAGAGAAGTCTGAGATCAACGAGAACACCAGCCTGCAGGACGACCTTGACAGCGATTCCCTCATGCTCGTTGAGCTGATCGAGATGACCGCTGAGAAGTATGATATGGACATCAAGCTCCAGAGCATCGGCAAGTATATGCTCAAGGCTCCGATGAACACCATGAACGATGTCATCGAGATGTTCTACAAGGTTTACCAGTACGGCAACGATATCATCGAGCAGGCATGAGCGAAGTGATGCAGTCCGTTCTGTCTGAGCTTCGCGCGGAGGGCGAGATCGCCGTTCTGACGATCGACAACGGCGCGAAGAATCTGCTGTCTGAGCCGGAATTCATTTCGCGCACGGATCTGCAGAAGTGGCTTGCGGAGCATCCGCAGGTCAAGGCGCTTGTCATCACCGGCAAGGGACGGCATTTCTCCCACGGTGCGGATACGACGCTCTTTGATGTGAAGAACACGGCACAGATCACCGAAAAGCTGGAGAACGGCAAAGCGCTTCTCCACATGATCGAACACCTCCCGCTGGTGACAGTCGCTGCGATCAACGGCGGCTGTTTTGGCGGAGGTCTGGAGATCGCGATGAGCTGCCAGTTCCGGATCGCGTCCCCGAAGGCATTTCTCGGTCTGACGGAGGTACAGCACGGTGTTGTCCCCGGTATGGGCGGCATGGAGCGTCTGGCAAAGCTTGTCGGCAGGGAAACGGCTGTCCGCATGATCCTGATGGGTGAGATGCTCACTGCGGAGCAGGCGAAGGCGATCGGTCTGGTGTCCGCAGTTTCGGAGGAAAAGGACGCGCTCGGCACTGCAATGCAGTTTGCCGGGGAGCTGATCGGCGGCAAGTCGCACGCGCAGATCCGTGCTGTGACAACGACCGTTCAGGCGGCGCTTGACGGCGCGGATAATCCGTCGAAGGGACAATTTGAAGCCGCACTTGCGGAGGCGAGTGCGGCATGAATCACTTTGAATGTAAGCTGACGGTCAGGGGGTACGAGCTCGATTCGTTCGGACACGTCAACAATTCCGTTTACCTGCAATACGCGGAAACTGCTGTCTGGAATTTCGTGAAGGTCAGCGGCATGATGGACGAAACGCTTGGAAAAGGCTTGTTTCCGGTCGTTCTGGAAAGCAAACAGCGTTACATCCACGAGCTGAAACTGCTCGAAACTGTCCGCATCGAAACGACCATCGAATGCAGCGGCGGCGTGCTTCTGGCAAAGCATAAGATGTACAACGAGACGACAGGAAAGCTTTCCTGCAAGGTCAAGTGCAAGATGGCTTTTGTCAACCGTGAACGGATCATTTGCGACATCCCTCAAGCTGTCATAGACTATCTGGAGCGTGATACGAAATGATGATCGAGCAGACAGAATTTACCACGGAGGTCCGTGGCCTGACGAACTTGTCCGAGCTTGTCACCGCACAGCTCGGCGATCCCTGTCTCGTGATCGTATATGGGGATGCGTCGATGGAGATCGAACTGAATGACGCTCTGTCGGCTTTTTTTGAAAATGCGCCATTCCTGACAGCGCTTGCGTCCGACCATCTGACGGATGCGGCGCGTGCGCTGTTTGACATCGTGATCCCGTCGGAGGGGGCAGCAGACTATGCGGCAGCCCTGTTCAAGGATCAGTCCAGGAAGCAGGCCAAGGAGATCACCAGCTGTTCCTGACAGCAAGAAAGGGTACGCAGGCGGAGATCCTTGAAGCGGAATCGCGTGCATTTTATCGCCTGATCTCGGAGAAAAAGGGAGGGAATGCCAATGGCTGAGAATGCAAACATCCTTCTGACGGAGGAGAACGGCATCCTGACCGTGAAAATGGGTGCGCCTAAGAATAACCTGATGACCAGCGCTTTCCATGTGGAATTTGAGGAAGTCATGGATCAGGTCATGGCGCGCGCGGAAAAGGGCGGCATCAGGGGCATGATCATCTGCGGCGGACGGCATTTCAGCGTCGGCGCGGATGTCGCGGCTCTGACAGAGCGTCTGGGCCAGTGCGATTATGATGAAGCTACCGGTGACCTGCCGGAGGATCATAAGGCAGAGAAGCGCCACTTTACCTTCCTGCGGGAACTGCCGTTTCCGGTCGTTGCCGCAGTGACGGGGTTCTGCATCGGTTCGGGCAGCGAGATCGCGCTGAACTGCCACTACAGAGTGGTGGAAAAGGGCGCCCGCATCGGCCAACCGGAGTCCACATTCGGTATCCTGCCGGGACTCGGCGGCATCGCCAGAACCATCGAGCTTTGCGGGATGCAGACGGCATACGAGCTGGTCATGACCGGCAAGCTGATCTCCTCGGAGGAGGCGTGCGAATACGGCTGGGGCGATGTCCTGACTGACAAGAAGCAGGGCTTGCCGACGGCGTATGCGCTGATCGATTTTATCGAAAAACAGGGGATTTTTGATCCTGCCAAATACCGCAGCTACATTGCGGATTATACTACGCGCTATTGCAAATCGTAATAACGATTTGCAATCCGCCGTCTTTGACGGCGGGACGGCACTGTGTGCCGCTCAGCGCTTCGTTTATATGCCCTCTGTCCAAGCCACTATGTGGCTTTGGCGGCTGCTGCGCAGCCTGCAAAGCACAACACGTTGTGCTTTGCAATAGAGGGCAGTATATCAGAAAGAACAGGGGTGAACTGCGTGAAGATCGGAGTTGCAGGTTTCGGAAAGATGGGAAAAGATATTTTCACACTTTTCTTTGACTCGCTCACACAGACGGAATTTGTGGTGCTGGAATGTATCGGCACAGAGGAACACGCGGCATCTGTGAAAAAGTCGCTTGACAAGCAGCTTCGCCGCAAAAAGCTGACACAGGAGCAGTACGACGAGAAATGCGCATCTGTCCGCTTCACGCAGGATCCTGCGGATTTTGCCGGCTGTGACCTGGTGATCGAAGCCATCACGGAACAGCGCGATGCCAAGAATGGGCTGTTTTCCGAGGTCGCAAAGCACGTTTCGGACGACTGCCTGCTGCTGACGAATACATCCTCGCTGAACATCGCGTCCGTATTTGAAGGCGTGCCGCACATCGAACGCTGCTTCGGGATGCACTTCTTCTATCCGGTCAAGCTCAGTGAATTTGTCGAGCTGAATGTGCTGCCGGACACCTCGGACGAGGCGTTCCGGAAGGCGGCGGCGCTCCTGACGGAGGTCGGCAGAAAGTACATTACATTCGCCGGCGACTATCATATGTATCTCAACCAGATCCTCTCGTGCGCCGTTTCGCACGCGGTTTACCTGCGTGATCTGCTGGGTGTCAGCACGAAGGAGCTCTGCAAGGCGATGGAGGAATTGTTCCCGATCGCCGGACCGTTTGAGATGCTCGACAGCGTCGGGCTTGGTCTGATGGCGGAGAACCAGATGAACTTCAAGCTGCCGCGTCACCAGGAGCTTCTGCGCTTCGGCACAGACAAGATGGCACAGTGGCTGGAGGAAGGCTGCGGCAGAGGGCCGAACTGCTTTTTGTCGTTCATCGAACCGAAGGAAACCGCATCAAATGGCGATTGCAGCAAGGCAGTGCTGTATATGTCGGCGTTTCTGCTGAATGAGGCCGTGAACGCCATGACCGAATGCAATACACCGCAGCTTCAGGAAGCCTGTGCGGCAGCGCTGGGACTTTCCATGCCGCTGAAGGCGCTTTATCAGAGGTTTGACATTCATACGATCTTTGACGCGCTCGACGATCTGAAGGCGCGTTCGGGATATGCTTGCTATGACCATCAGGGAGCAGACGTGTGGGAACGTTTCCTGCTTCCGACAGCATGATACAGGAGGAGGATTTTCATGAAAAAAATTCTGGTGACCGGTCTTGGTGCAGTCACTGCACTCGGCAACAATGTTGACGAATACTGGAATGCACTGATCGAGGGGAAAAGCGGTATGCGCACCATGACGCGCATCGCGCCGGAGGCACACGACACGACAGTTGCGGCTGAGGTGGATGATTCCTTCGAGCAGGAAGCTTCCAAGTACTGGAAAAAGCGTATGCTCAGCGCTACCACCAAGGCAGCCCGCATGGGACTGACGGCAGCCGGCGAAGCCATCGAGGACTGCGGTGCGGATTTCACTGCACTCGACCGTTCCCGGATCGGCATTATCTTCGGTCTTTCCGATAATTCCTACGAGGGCGCAGAGCTGGAGATCAAGTCCCAGATCACCCTCAAGAGAATGCCGAGCGAGATCCCGGCCATGATCGCCATCAAGCACAATCTGACCGGCCCTTCCTTTAATATGAGCACCGCCTGCGCATCCACCGGTTACGCAATGGCGCTGGCAAGCCATCTCATCCGCACCGGCGTTTGCGATATGATGATCGTCGGCGGTCTGTCCAGCCTGGTGACAGATGTCGTTGTCAATGGCTTCAATCAGCTGCTCGCAATGTCCGCAAATCCGGATCCGGAAACGGCTTGCCGCCCGTTCAGCAAGAACCGCGACGGTTTCATCATGGGCGAGGGCAGTGGTGTCATCATCATCGAGTCCGGGGAACACGCTAAGGCCCGCGGCGCGAAGGTTTACTGCGAGCTGGCTGGTGCTTCCATGACCTGTGAGGCTTACAACCTGACCGCACCGCAGACCGATGGCAAGGGCATGGCGGATTCCATGCGCAAGGCACTGGAAAATGCAGGCGTTTCCGAGTCGGAAGTCGGCTACATCAACGCGCACGGTACTTCCACC
>JAFPXW010000375.1 GCA_017394565.1 Oscillospiraceae bacterium
TAGTTTTCCGGAGAGATGCAGCCGCCGGAAGGTCCGCCGGTCTGAGCTGCCTTGAACTTCTTGCCGTTCGGGATGCCGCCGCCGATCTCCTCGATGACTTCGCGGAGCGTCGTACCCATCGGAACTTCTACCAGACCAGTGTGCTTGATCTTGCCGCCGAGTGCGAATACCTTGGTACCCTTGGACTTCTCGGTACCCATGCCAGCGAACCAGTCAGCACCCTTCAGGATGATCTGCGGGATATTGGCATAGGTCTCAACGTTATTCAGGATAGTCGGCTTCTGGAACAGGCCCTTTTCAGCCGGGAACGGAGGACGCGGACGTGGCTCACCACGGTTGCCCTCGATGGAGGTCATCAGCGCAGTTTCCTCACCGCAAACGAATGCACCTGCACCCAGTCTGAGGTCGATGTCGAAGCAGAAATCCGTACCGAAGATGTTCTTGCCGAGCACGCCGTACTCACGAGCCTGCTTGATCGCGATCTTCAGACGCTCAACAGCGATCGGGTACTCTGCACGAACGTAGATATAACCCTGGGTTGCGCCGATCGCGTAACCAGCGATTGCCATAGCCTCGAGCACAACGTGCGGATCGCCCTCCAGAACGGAACGATCCATGAATGCACCAGGGTCGCCCTCGTCGGCGTTGCAGCATACATACTTCTGGTCAGCATCCGGAACGATGGTACGCGCCAGCTTCCACTTCATACCGGTCGGGAAGCCGCCGCCGCCTCTGCCGCGCAGGCCGGAGTCGAGGATGGTCTGGATAACGTCCTCAGGAGTCATTTCCTTCAGAACCTTTGCCAGTGCCTGATAGCCGTCCTTGCCGAGGTACTCGTCGATGTTCTCAGGATTGATCGCACCGCAGTTTCTCAGAGCGACACGATGCTGCTTCTTGTAGAAGCTGGTCTCATTCAGACCCTTGATGGTGTCGCCGTCAACGGTCTCATCATACAGCAGTTCCTTGACAGGGTTGCCGTTTACAAAATGCTCCTGAACGATCTGCGGAATGTTCTCCGCGGTAATACGGGAATAGAATGCGCCGGACGGGTATACGATCATGATCGGGCCCAGTGCGCACAGACCGAAGCAGCCGGTCTTGACAACCTGGATCTTGTCGGTCAGGCCGGCCTTCTCGATCTCCTCACGCAGTACACGCTCGATCTCCGGAGAACCGGAAGATGTACAGCCGGTACCGCCGCAGATCAGTACTTGTCTTTCGTACTTGCTCTTAGCTTCCTTGGAGCCTACATTTCTCAGTTCCAGCTCAGGATGCATCGCGTCACGAATCGCCTGGATTTCCTGCAACGATTTCATGTGTTATTTCCTCCTTGTTATGTAAAGTCTGTCAGCTGATCGCAGACAGTAGGCTTATTCATATTTTGCCAGAATATCAGCAACATCATCCACAGTCAGACGGCCGTAAACGTCCTCATTGACCGTCAGGACAGGGGCCAGACCGCAAGCGCCGATGCAGCGGCAGGCCTCCAGAGAGAACTTGCCGTCAGCGGTGCATTCGCCGCCGCCGATCTGCAGTACCTCCTGCAGCTTGTCATAGATGTCGCCGGAACCCTTTACATAGCAAGCTGTACCAAGACAGACAGAGATATTGTACTTGCCCTTGGGATACAGCGAGAACTGTGCATAGAATGTAACAACGCCATAGATCTTCTCCATCGGGATACCCATCTTGTCGGAGATGATCTTCTGAACTTCGATCGGCAGATAACCATAAATCGCCTGCGCACCCTGAAGAACAGGCATCAGCGCACCCGGATCAGCCTTGTGTTCTTCGATCACGGCCAGAAGCTGTGCTTCCTGCTCAGGCGTGCCGTTGAACGGAACGGTTTTCTTAGTAGCCATTGTGTAACCTCCCAGTTAGTTTTACAAGTAAGCTTATACGTCCCGACACCTTGTCCACGGTGCCTCGTCACGTTTCCTGTGAACCAGTGAAACTGCGTTGCACTGGCTTACACGCTTACAGATATTATAACATATCTATCGATAAAAATCTATCCGCAAACTGCACCAAGGCAAAATCGCTTTTTTGTGGAATTTGCACATTTTTATCATTATTTATCGTTTTAAAGCGCCATTTTTATGTGCAACATCCCGAAATTCGTGTTGCAAATTTCGGGATGTTTGTGCATTTCATTGATTGCGATGATTTTCGTAGGATTCACCAGTTTCTGGAAGCCGGATCAGGAATTAAACTGTCCGTTTCCAATAAATTCGCAAACCAGAGAATCCGGTGTGATCTGTTCCTTCAGCAGTGCCGCGGTGCGTTCCAGAAAATCGAGCATATCCCGCACCAGCGGATCCTCCGCCATTTCACGGAACGCTTCGATCAGGAAGGGCTGATACGCGCAGATCTCGTATGCCATAAACGTATCCACGTCGTAGGTCGAACGGTACTTGTAGGGCATGATGTATTTGTTTTCGCCCTCCTCCACACTGCCATACATCATCAGGGTATCTGCAAACGAACGCTTGCGGAACAGCAGATCTCGTACAAGCCGGCGCATCAGGCGGATCTTGGAGGGGTGCAGCTCCCTGCCGTCCTGCGTGATCCGGGTGCGGACGGAAACGTAGATCTTCGCGGTGTTCTCGTCCGGGAAATCAATGATGTCCGGATTCAGACTGTGGATGACCTCGAGGATGACCAGCACTCCAGGCTTGCGGTGCAGCACCTTGCCATCGAAAACGCGCGTCGATTCGCGGAAATCATACGTCGGAAGTTTGACCGGCTCGCAGTTGTAGATCTTGGTCAGCTGTTCTGTCAGGAATTCGCTGTCCACGCGCTTGGGAGATTCGAGATCAAGCTTTCCGGCATGGAACAGCTCCTTTTCGTGATCCGTCAGCGGGCTGAAATAATTGTCCAGCGACAGCGTATGCGTTTCAACGCCCTGCTCATCCAGCATTTTCTCGATCATCAGCGCCGAGGTCGTCTTGCCGGAGCCGGACGGCCCGGACAGCAGCACAATCGGCCGTTTTTCGCGGTTTGCTTTGATATCCTCCGCTATTTTTTCCAGACTGCTGAGATATGCAGCATTGGTGTTCTGGATGTATGCAGCGGCGTTTTGGGTAACTTTCTGGTTGATGTAGCCGAGTTCAATGTTCATAGAGGATGCCTCCTTCGTGGTAGGATGATAGGAACTCTATCGAGTTCTTTGGTTTAATTATACCATATCTTTTCCTAATAATCAAGTGCTTTTGTGGAATTTGCAGATACTTTCACAAAAATTTGCCAATCCCATCACAATGTGATATAATAGTATGCGGAAAGGTGGCATTTTCATGAAGCAAACGAAATCCAGTCCCCTGACAAAAACGCCTGTCGTGGCGTTTGTGGCGCTGATCTGCTGTATTTTATGGGGCAGCGCATTTTCCGGTGTGAAGGTCGGGTATTCCCTGCTGCACATCGACACACAGGACTGGGCCTCTCAGATGGTATTTGCCGGCGTGCGGTTTTTCATCGCCGGCATCATGGCGCTGATCGCTGGCAGCATCGCAGAAAAGCGCATTCTCCTCCCAACGCGCAGCTCGATCCCGAAATTTATGATCATCAGCACATTTCAGACGATCCTGCAATATTTCTTCTACTACATCGGTCTGGCGCACACGACCGGTGTCAAGGCGGCGATCATCGTGGCTGCGAACGTGTTTACCGCGATCCTGATCTCCTCCCTGCTGTACCGGCAGGAGGCGCTCACCGCAAAGAAGCTCATTGGCTGCGCTGTCGGATTTTCCGGCATTGTTCTGGTCAATGCAGCCGGACTCCGGGGCGGGCTGCACTTCAGTCTACTGGGGGACGGATTCATTTTCCTTTGTACGGTGGCAAGCGGTTTTTCGCAGGTGTACATGAAGAAATTCTCCGCTTCCGAAAGTCCTGTACTGCTCAGCGGATGGCAGTTCACATTCGGCGGTGCTGTGATGTGGGCGTTCGGCGCGGTCTGCGGCGGTCACATGGAGATCCGTGAGCCTGCCGGCTGGGCGATCCTACTCTATTTGTCCTTTGTTTCGGCGGCGGCGTATTCGCTCTGGGCGACGCTGCTCAAGCACAATCCGGTCTCTTAGGTGACGGTGTTCGGTTTTCTGAATCCGATGTGCGGTGTGATCATTTCCAGCATCGTTCTGCGTGAAGAAAACGCCTTCGGCATGGCCGGTGTGATCTCCCTGCTGCTGGTTTGCATCGGGATCCTGATCGTTAATTATGAAAAACGAAGTTCGCGAGTTACTAGAAATTCCACATAACAAAAAATCCCTCCCGTCGTGAAGTCGGTACTCATATAGAAGTATTAAGCCATAGTATTTCTGATCTACAGTCAGAAGTACTATGGCGTTTTTATTGACAGTGCGGCAATTATGTGATATACTTGTTACTAATATAAATCGGAATTTAGGTGAATGATATGAATAAAGAATGGTCTGAACTGAATAAGACAATGCAAACCCAAATCAAAAAGAAAGATACTTACATTTACGGCATAAGCACCTTATTTGAATTGCGTAACAGGCTTATGCAGACAATCATATCATTCAAGAATAATCTTTCCAGAGAGGATTTTAATGCGATTCCTTTCATAAATGCAGACGGCTATCATAGTAAGACGATTGCTTATTCTTTATGGCATATTTTTAGAATTGAGGATATTGTCGCACACACACTGATAAATTGTGATGAGCAGATATTCTTCTCAGGCAATTACAAAGACCGTATGAATTCCCCCATCATAACAACAGGTAACGAGCTTGTTAAAAATGAGATCTCTGATTTTTCAAAGCAATTAGATATAAATGAGTTATATTCATATATTTCGGAGGTTAAAGAAAGTACCGATGATATTCTGCGGGAACTCACTTATCAAATGTTGAAACAAAGAATATCGGCAGAACGCAGAGAAATCCTGCAAAAAATGAATGTTGTAAGTAGTGACGAGAATGCGTCGTGGCTTATTGACTATTGGTGTGGCAAAGATATTCGAGGCTTGATACAGATGCCATTTTCAAGACATTGGATCATGCATATAGAAGCAAGTTTGCGTATTGAGAATAAAATACGCAAATGA
>JAFPXW010000376.1 GCA_017394565.1 Oscillospiraceae bacterium
GGCGACGGCGTGAACGACGCGCCTGCCATCAAGGAAGCCGATGTCGGCGTTGCGATGGGGCAAAGCGGTACAGATGTCGCAAAACAGGCGGCTGATGTGATCCTCATGGACGACAACCTCGCGACACTCGTATCTGCGGTGGAACAGGGACGCTGCATCTACGCAAACATCCGGAAATTCGTCCGCTACCTCCTGTCATGCAACATCGGCGAGGTCATCACGATGTTTCTCGGCATCCTGATGGGAATGCCGGTCGTGCTGCTGCCGGTGCAGCTCCTGCTGGTGAATCTGGCGACGGACGGACTGCCTGCCATCGCGCTGGGGCTCGAGCCGCCGGAATCCGGACTCATGAAACGCCCGCCGCGCCGGCCGGATGAGAGCTTCTTTGCCGGCGGCCTGCTCTCGCGCATCATCTGGCGCGGCATCCTCATCGGGCTGTGTACGCTGGGATCCTTCAGCACGGCGCTCCGGCTTGGCGGCGATCTCACGCAGGCGCGGACGGCGGCGCTGTTCACACTGGTCGTGTCGCAGCTCATCCATGTGTTCGAGTGCAAATCGGAGCAGGGCACGCTGTTTTCCGTGCGCTATTTCTCGAACCCCAAGCTTCTCGGTGCCGTCCTGCTTTCGGCATTGATGCTCGCTGCGACCATCTATCTGACGTGGGCGCAGGGCATATTCGGCACATCGGCACTCACCGGAAATCTGCTCTGGCAGGCGCTGGCGTTCTCGTTTGCCGTGCCGCTGGCCTCTTCGCTATTTACAAAGCGTATAGAATAACACGATTTTTACGAGCTGGTGATTTTGCACCGGCTCGTTTTTTGGATTCCGGAAATCCGCAGGATTCCGCAAAATCTGACAACTTTCGCTTGACATATCCCTCCGGTCGTGTTAAAATAGAAATAACACATTATTAACAGATTGTAGATTTTCAGAACATCCGGACGGCGGACGCATACGGATGAAAGATAAGCGAGTATATGATCGGGGTGATTTTTCTTGAAAACCAAACATTCTATGAAATCTGTTCTGCGCTGTGCCGCGGTCGGGATCCTCTGCATCCTTGCCAACTGCATCGGCAGAAATTTCGCAGTGACATTCAATCTGCCCGGCTGGTGCGACACTTACGGGACATTTTTCGCCGCCTATGCGCTCGGCCCCATCCAGGGCGCGGTCGTCGGCGTGACCTCCAATCTCATTTTTGGACTACACGATCCGCTGTCGGCGGTCTTTTCTGTTGTCAGCATCTTCATCGGCGTGGGCGTCGGGATCTTTGCGCGGAAGAAATACTTTGAAACGCTCTTTCAATCCATGTCCGTCGCCGGATTCATCGCCATCGGCGCAGTCGTTCTGTCCACGATCATCAACCTGATCTTCTTCGACAGTTCCACCGCGAGCGTCTGGGGGGACGGCGTGCGCGATTACCTCATCGAAAACGGCACCCACCCCGTCATCGCCCTGCTGATCGGTGAGTTGTATCTGGAATTTCCAGACAAGCTTCTCACATCACTCCTGCTGTTCTGCGCGATCCATCTCTCCCGAAAACTCCGCGGCAGAAAAAAAGATGACACTTCCCAAAAATCCGCCATTCTCCCAATGCTGCTGATCCTGCTCACCGCAGGGATCCCTGCCGCCGTCAAGCCCATGCAGGCAAGCGCGGAAACGGTACATCAGGCCTTCATCCAGACCGTCTACAACAGCGAAAACGGGCTGCTCTGCGGTCACGCGAACGCCATCACCGAAACGCCCGACGGCATCCTCTGGATCGGCACTTACGCAGGACTGTATCGCTACAACGGGACGGAATTTCACCACATGGATCACCTCAGAGAAGTCCGCAATGTCAACTGCCTGTTCATGGACAGCGACGGGCGGCTCTGGATCGGTACGAATGACAACGGCATCGCCGTGATGGAGGATGAGCAGATCATCTGCACGCTGGGGGACGAAAACGGTCTGACGGCGGATTCCATCCGTTCCATCACGCAGAGCAGCGACGGCATTTACTACATCGGCTCGAACGACGGCATCTTCACGGCAAAGCTTGATGCAGACGGCATCCGGATCCTGCATCATTTCGATTCCATCGGCTATGTCGGGAGGATCGCGGCGGATCAGGACGGCCACGTTGCCGCGGTCAATACAGAAGGCCTGTTCTTTCTCATGAAGGACAGCCGGCTCCTGCGCATGATCGGCGGTATCAAGCCTTCCTGCTGCAATTTCAGCGAGGACGGCACGCTCTATGTCGGTACCAACGAAGGTCTGCTGGTCGAGTACGCGATCGAACACGACCAGATGAAACGCCTCCATTCCGCCAAGATCCCCGGCACGACCAAGCTTAATTATATCTATCCCACCGACGACGGCAACATCTGGATCTGCGCCGACAACGGCATCGGCTACCTCGATCAGGAGCGCGTGTTCGTCGGGCAGGAAGCCGGCGACTTCAACACGTCCGTCGAGAATATGGTGCAGGACTACCAGGGAAATCTCTGGTTCGCATCGTCCCGGCTGGGACTGCTGCGGCTCTCGGAATCGCCTGTGACGCACGTTTTCGATGACAACGGTCTGGAACCGCGTGTCACCAATACCACGGCCCTGTACCGCAGCCGGCTTTACGTCGGGACGGATACCGGACTGCTCATCATCGACACCAGACAGCATACCTCGACCGAAAACGAACTCACGGAACTTCTGGACGGCAGCCGCATCCGCTGTATCCTGCCGGATCAGGGCGGCGGGCTGTGGATCTGTTCCTACGGGGAAGGCCTCGTATTCCGCGACCGCAGCGGTGAGATCACAAATCTCTCGCGTCTGCACCCGGAGATCGGCAACCGTGCGCGTACCTGCGCAGAGCTTTCCGACGGCACGGTCGCGGTCAGCACGTCACACGGGCTGTATTTCCTCCAGGACACGCAGATCGTCGGGCAGTTCGCTTACGGCGATGCATTCGGACATTCTCCGGTGCTTTGCCTGCTCGAGGATACGGACGGCACGCTCTATGCCGGCACGGACGGCGACGGCATCACCGTGATCCGGAACGGCAAGGTCGCCGATCAGATCGGGCGTGAGGACGGACTTTCGTCCGGTGTCATCCTGCGGCTCGTCCGCGATCCGGAGGACGGCAGCATCTATGTTGTCACCTCCAACAGCATCTGCCGCATGGCGGACGGCAAGCTCTCAGTGCTGAACAATTTCCCGTATTCCAACAATTATGATATCCTGCTCGATCCCGATGGGGAGATGTTCGTGACGGGCAGCGCCGGGATCTATGTTGTGGATAAGCACGAACTCCTGACCGGACAGCCGCCGGCCTTCACGCTGCTGAACAACCGCACCGGACTGACGTGTTCCCTCACGGCGAATGCGTGGAATGCGTTTGATGAGGACAAGAACGTCTACCTCGCCGCCGACCGCGGTGTATTCGCGATCAATCTCGACCGCTATCTCCTGCGGCAGGATCACTTCCACCTGATGATCCCCGAGGTCAAGGCAGACGAGCAGCGCATTTCTCTCGGCAGACAGGAGGAATTTTCTATCGCACGCGACAATGTGAAGGTCGAATTCTTCCCGGAGGTCATCAACTATACCCTCGAGGATCCGATGGTCTCGTACTATCTGGAGGGCTTCGACTCGGACTGGACGGACATCCGGCAAAGCGAGCTGCTGTCCGTCGCCTACACGAACCTACGGCCGGATGATTACGTCTTTCACCTCGGCATCCGCGGCGATAACGGCGAACTCATCGAGGAACGCACCTACCAGCTGCACAAGGAACGGGCGATCTACGACAACGGCTGGTTCCGGGTGTATATGATCGTCGTGGCGGGCATCTTCATCGGCTGGCTGACGTGGTTCCTCACGCGCACGCAATTCCAGCGGACGCTCGAACTCCAGCAGGCGAAGCTCTCGCTGGCACTCCAACAGGTGCAGATGGGCAATGAGACCATCCTCGCCATCGCAAAGACCGTTGATGCCAAGGATGTCCGCACGAGCAAGCATTCCCAGCGTGTGTCGGAATATTCGGCGCTCATCGCGAAGGAATACGGCTTCACGGAGGCGGAACAGGAGAACATCCGCAAGGCCGCCCTCCTGCACGACATCGGCAAGATCGGCATCCCGGATTCGGTACTGAACAAGCCGGCGCGGCTGACGGACGAGGAGTACGAGATCATGAAAAGTCACGTCACACGCGGAGCGGAAATTCTCAAAGATTTTACGCTCATCGACCACGTTGTGGAGGGGGCGCGGTATCATCACGAGCGCTACGACGGCAAGGGCTATCCGGATCACCTCAAAGGCGAGGAGATCCCGCTGTACGGGCGGATCATTTCCATCGCGGACGCTTTCGATGCGATGACGGCAAACCGTGTGTACCGTAAGCGTCAGGACTTTGATTACGTCCTGAGTGAACTGCACAAGGGACGCGGCACACAGTTCGATCCGGAGCTTCTGGATATTTTCCTGAAAATCCTGGACGACAAGAAGATCGACGTGGACGCCCTCTACGCCACGCCGCAGCCCTCTGCGGAGGAACAGACGGACGGAAAGCCGGAGGCATAAAAAAACAAACAGCACCGAAGTGTAAGTGCTGCGCTGATAAAGAAGTTTTTCGCCATAGTATTTCTGATACAAAGTCAGAAGTACTA
>JAFPXW010000377.1 GCA_017394565.1 Oscillospiraceae bacterium
ATCTACGACTACAAGACCGATCCCGATGCAGAAGGCACGGACGGTCTGAGCGACGGCAATATCAAGTTCGAGATCACCTCCATCCTCGTGGACGGCACGGAAGTTGAGTACACTCCGGCTGCTGCCGGCACGAGCGACGACGGCAAGTCCCTGCGCCTGAACATCTACAATACTTGGGCAAAGGTCACTTCCATTGATCCGGCGCTGACCATCAAGGACGGCATCACCGTCAACTTCGACCTGACGCTCGGCAGCGGCGGCGAGGAAGCGACCACGGAGGCAACCGATGACGAGCCTGTCGGCGACTTCACCTACGGCGATGTCAACGGCGACAGCAAGGTCGACATCATGGATGTCATCGCGCTGAACAAGTATCTGCTCGGTTCTTCCAATCTCGACAAGACGCAGCAGGCTGCGGCAGACGTAGACAAGAACGGCACGGTTGAGTCCACCGACTCCCTCAACATCCTCAAGAAGGTCGTTGAGCTGATCGACACCCTGCCGGTCGCATAACCGATCAGCATATCCCACCCTCCATACTTCCGGCTTTCCCGTTCTCCGGGGAAGCCGGAACCTTTTTAGTGCGTAGTGCGTAATTTCAGTGCGTGGTGCGTAGTGTGTAGTTTCAGTGCGTAGTGCGTGGTGCGTAGTTCGTAGTTATGGTGTCCGGCTACGCCGGACGGATTTTAATTTGACTCACTAAAAACAAAAAACTTTTGACTAAGAGAAATGCTCCCTTAGTTGGTAGTATTTTAGTGATGCGTGAATGATTTTAAATCAAATCGCCGCAAGGCGATACCATCACTACGCACTACGAACTACGCACTACGCACTAATACGAACTACGCACTAATACGCACCGCGCACTAAAATCTGCACAAATCCCCCCTCTCCCTTTTGTGCAGAACGTATATGGTAATTTCACCGGATTTATGGTATAATGATTACAGTTTTTCATACCATCCATCACTGCCACACGACTCGCAAGGAGGTTTTCACATGAAGGATCTGATCAAGGCATTCTGGGTTCTCAGCTGCATTTTCGGCGCCTGCGCAGGCGTTTATCTGCTGCTCCATCGCAGCGGTATGCTGAAGCGGAATTATATGATTATTGAGGAAGATTAGACTTTCCCGGAGGTTTTCGGAAAAGTCCATTGATGATACAGCCGGAATGCATAGCATTCCGGCTTCTTCTTTTTTCGCAAAATGCCGAAGTTTTTGCCGAAGTATTGCATTTGACAGCGACTTGTGCTATACTTATACAGTATGCGAAAAAAAGCGTGGACCTGTCCGTATAGAAGAAAGGATGCTAAAGATTTATGATCAGAGAAAACCTCAGAAATATCGCGATCATCGCTCACGTTGACCACGGTAAGACCACCCTCGTGGACGAAATGCTCAAGCAGGGCGGCGTGTTCCGTGAGAATCAGGCTGTCGCTGACCGCGTCATGGACTCCAATGACATCGAGCGCGAGCGCGGCATCACGATCCTTGCCAAGAATACCGCTGTCATGTACAAGGACACCAAGATCAATATCATTGATACCCCCGGTCACGCCGATTTCGGCGGCGAGGTCGAGCGTGTGCTGTCGATGGTCGATGGTGTCATCCTCCTCGTGGACGCAGCAGAGGGCCCGATGCCGCAGACTCGTTTCGTGCTGTCCAAGGCGCTCGAAATGGGCCACAAGATCATCATCGTTGTCAACAAGATCGACCGTCCGGATGCCCGTCTGGATGAGATCGCGGACGAAGTACAGCTCCTCCTGCTCGACCTCGATGCAGACGACGAGCAGCTCGAATCCCCCATCCTCTACTGCTCCGGCAGAGCCGGTACGGCTTCCCTCGACAAGGACAAGGAGGGCGAGGATCTCACACCGCTGTTCGAGACCATCCTTTCCTACATCCAGGCTCCGGAGGGTGAGGAAAATGCGCCGTTCCAGATGCTCGTTTCCTCCATCGACTACAATGATTACGTCGGCAGAATCGCTGTCGGCAGGATCCAGCGCGGCAGCGTCAAGGTCGGCCAGCAGGTGACTGTTGTCAATGCCAACGACGAGAGCAAGCACTACAACGCCAAGATCGTTTCCCTTGCACAGATGCAGGGCCTCAATCAGGTGAATACCGAGACCGCGACCGTCGGCGACATCGTTGTCCTGTCCGGTATCGCAGACATCACCATCGGTGATACCATCTGCGCGACCGAAGCACCGGAAGCCATCCCCTTCACACACATCAGCGAACCGACCATGGAAATGACCTTCGCTGTCAATGACTCCCCGTTTGCCGGACGCGAGGGCAAGTACGTCACCTCCCGTCAGCTCCGCGAGCGTCTGTTCAAGGAACTGCTGCGCGACGTTTCCCTGCGTGTCACCGAGACCGAGAATACCGATGCCTTCTCCGTTGCAGGACGCGGTGAGATGCATCTGTCCATTCTGGTTGAAAATATGCGCCGTGAGGGCTACGAACTGTCTGTTTCCACACCGCGCGTTCTGTACAAGACCATCGACGGCAAGCTCTGCGAACCGCAGGAGCGCCTGGTGGTCGATGTTCCGGAGGAATGTGTCGGCACGGTCATGGAGAAGATGGGTACCCGCAAGGGTGAACTCCAGTCCATGCAGCCGCAGGGCAACCGCACCAGACTCGAATTCCTCATCCCGTCCAGAGGTCTGTTCGGCTACAAGAGCGAATTCCTGACCAACACCCGCGGCGAGGGCATCATGAGCAGCGTGTTCGACAGCTATATCCCCTACAAGGGCGATATTCCGCGCCGCAGCACAGGCTCTCTCATCTCTCATGAAACCGGCGAGGCTGTGACCTACGGTCTGTACAATGCGCAGGAGCGCGGTACGCTGTTCATCGGCGCAGGTGTTCCGGTCTACGAGGGCATGGTCGTTGGTATGTCCCCGAAGGCAGAGGATCTCGTGGTCAATGTCTGCAAGCGCAAGCACCTGACCAATACCCGTGCATCCGGTTCGGACGATGCACTGCGCCTGGTTCCGCCGCGCATCATGAGCCTGGAGGATTGCCTGGAATTCCTCGCAGACGACGAGCTGCTGGAGGTCACGCCCGAAAGCCTGCGTATCCGCAAGCGCGTGCTGGACAACGTGCAGAGAGCAAAGCAGAGAGGTAAGAAGGCATGAGAAAGTTCCGCATCACCGCGCTCCTGCTCGCCGCCGGGCTGATGCTCTGCGGCTGCAGCAAGGAGAAAGAACCGGAAACCACCAGCGAACTCGTGGAGGAATGGATGGCGGATGCGACCGAAACGCAGCCCGTCACCGTGGCTGACCAGATCGCAGAAATTGATCCGGATGCAACCTCGCTTGACTGCTTCGAGTACACCATCCGCGACGACGGCACGGCTTCCATCATCCGCTACACCGGCAAGGATCCGTCTGTTGTCATCACGTCCCACATCGGCGATGCGCCGGTCACTGAGATCGAGCAGTACGCATTCGAGGCGAAATTCATCGTCGAGAGCGTCAAGCTTCCGGAGAGCGTGACCAAGATCGGGGAATTTGCGTTCATGGACTGCGACAGCATGACCAGCATCAATATCCCGTCCGGCGTAACAGCGCTGTACCGCGGAACATTCGCCGGCTGCACCTCGCTGACCGAACTGACGATCCCGGCAGCCGTGGCAGAAACCAATGAGGAGCTTCTCACCGGCTGTCCGCTGACCGATCTGTATGTGGAAAATCCGTCCCTCGAATACGCAAGCTGGGGACTGGAGGATCTCGAACCGAAGTGTACCATCCACGCGCCCGCCGGTGCGGCGATCCTCACCTGGGCCAAGTCCAACGGCTTCCCGACGGAGGAACAGTAAGCTTCCCCTCTGCATAGAATAGCAGAGGAGGAAACCTTGCATGAACACACGACCGAAAACGCTCGACTGCATCAGGGACGGCGAATCCGCGAAAGTCCTTGCACTTGGCACAAATTCTGCGCTGCGTGAGCGTTTGCTTGCGCTCGGACTGACTGCCGGAACGATGGTGGAATGCGTCCGCGCCGGAAACGGCATCGCCGCCTATCGCATCCGCGGCGCTGTCATCGCACTGCGCGATGTGGACGCGCGAAGCATTGAGATCATCCCCGAAACCGCAGCAGCGCTTCTATAAATGATTGACGCCATCGTATTTCTGAATGTGTATCAGAAGTACGATGGCGTTTCAGTATATCAAAACAGGTCTCTTTCTGGGGTGGGGCACTCCGGTGCGCAGCACCGGAAAACCATCATTTATACCTCTGTGACTGTGCCACGGCGAGCTGGTCGCAGCGTTCGTTTTCCGGATGGCCGGCGTGGCCTTTCACCCAGACGAACGTGACTTTGTGCTTTTCTAACAGTGGCAGGAGCTGTTCCCAGAGATCGACATTGAGGGCAGGTTTCTTGTCGGATTTGATCCAGCCGCGCTTCTGCCAGCCGTAGACCCAGCCCTTGGTCACGCTGTCGCAGACGTACTTGCTGTCGGTCGTGAGGGTGACAAGGCACGGCTCTTTGAGCGCTTTCAAGCCCTCGATGACGGCGGTCAGCTCCATGCGGTTGTTGGTGGTGCTTGCCTCGCCCCCGGAGAGCTCTTTCTCATGCGCCCCGAAGCGCAGCACCGTCCCCCAGCCGCCCGGTCCCGGATTCCCGGAGCACGCGCCGTCGGTGAAGATTTCGACTTGTTTCATGTGGTGTACTCCTTTTTGTCGGCTGTGTTATTCTGTGAATGTCGTCACCACAGCCCAGACGATCAGCATACCGAACAGGATCAGTCCGATGCTGATCCCGATGTCGCTGCGCCGAGAGGCAGGTCCCATATCTATGGAAAGCACCATATACAGGGAAATTTCCTTCGGGAAACGGGGGTTGACATAGATCGTCAGGTCATCGCCGTATGCACCAAGCGGCTGACGGGATCGGCAGGTTCGCTCATAATACACGCCGTTCCAGTCGTAGTGGATGCGGCAGTAATAGATTCCGGCAAATTTTCCCGTGTCGATGATCCTTGCTGTGACAGGTTCGGTGCAAAATCGCTTCCCCATTGGAATGTACCGCACCAGATTGGCGATGCCGACAAGAATCGGAAACCATCCCGTTGCCGTCAGAAATGTCCACGCCAGCACGCGCAGCCAGAATTCTCTCATGGGGACGTTTTCCTCATTTACACATTGAACCGGAACTCCACAATATCGCCGTCCTGCATCACATATTCCTTACCCTCCAGACGCAGGAGTCCCTGTTCACGGGCGGCTGCCATGCTGCCGCATTTCTCCAGATCGTCGAATGCCACGATCTCGGCGCGGATGAAGCCTTTCTCGAAGTCGGTGTGGATCTTACCTGCCGCCTGCGGTGCTTTTGTGCCGCGTGTGATCGTCCATGCGCGCACCTCCTGCTTGCCGGCGGTCAGGAACGAGATCAGTCCCAGCAGGCTGTAGCCGGTCTGGATGATGCGGTTCAAGCCGGATTCTTCGAGTCCCAGTTCTTCGAGGAACATCGCCTTATCCTCGTCGCTCATGTCGGAAATTTCCGCCTCGGTCTGCGCACAGATGGGCAGGACAGCGGCGTGTTCCTCCTCGGCGATCGCCTTGACTGCCTGAAAATGCTTCTGCGCGGAGAGGTCGCCGGTGAAATCGGCTTCGCAGAGGTTTGCCGCGTAAATGACGGGCTTTGCGGAGAGGAGGGGCGTGTCATGCATGAATGCACGCTCGTCCTCGGTCATCTCGAAGGAACGTGCGGACTTGCCTTCCTCCAGATGTGCCGCCAGACGCTCGAAGAAATCCACCTGTACAGCGGCTTTCTTGTCGCCCTTCATGAGTTTCTTGGCGCGGTCGATTCTTCGCTGTACCATTTCGAGGTCAGCGAAAATGAGTTCGAGGTTGATGGTCTCGATGTCGCGTGCCGGATTGATATTGCCGTCCACATGGATGATGTCGATGTCCTCAAAGCAGCGGACAACGTGAACGATCGCGTCCACCTCGCGGATGTCGGCAAGGAACTTATTGCCCAGACCTTCGCCCTTGGACGCGCCCTTGACCAGACCTGCGATGTCCACGAATTCGAGCGTCGCCGGCTTGAAGCTGTCGGGATCGTACATTTTCGCCAGATAATCGAGCCTGGGATCTGGAACGGATACCACGCCGACGTTCTTCTCGATCGTGCAGAACGGGTAATTCGCCGACTGGGCGCCGGCATTGGTCAGTGCATTGAACAGTGTGCTTTTTCCGACATTCGGAAGTCCTACCATACCAAGTTTCATGTTGAGGGATACTCCTTTTTTCTATGATGATAATTTGAGGAAAGGCGAGATCGCCTTTTCGATGCTAGGGGGCTTGCACGGAACAATACTTCCGCTTACGCGGAAGTATCGTTGTGCTTATCATTAATATCCGCAGTGATCGTGGAACTGCGCATACTGAACTGCCCTTCCTTCGAGCCGGCTTCGTGGGGCTTAGCGGCAAGGATATAGGCTTTCAGTTCCGTGTGGTCGAGGGTGACGTTGCCCGATCCCTTGGCATCGCCGATGCCGGTGATCTCACCGCCTTCGGCATTCACCTCGATCTTGCAGCCGGTGGTCATGACATCGACCTCACCGCCGAGTGCGCCGATGCACGCACCGAAATTCGTCCGGACAAAGAACATCAGGCTCGCATCCATGACTTCGATGAGTCCCGTGCCCTTGTTCAGCACGCCGATGCCGATGACCTTGGTGCCGCTGCCGTTGAATTTCACATCCGAACGGCACTGGATCTGCGTTTCGCCGGTGAGCGAGCCCATGCCGACGCTGCTGATGCCGTTGACCTCGAGGTCGAGTTTGCATTCCGGCTGGGTGTAGATCAGCGACAATCCGTCAGCGCTGCCGATGCCGACGGCATTCGGGGAGCCGACAGCAACGTGGACATTGCCGTTTTCGAGGCAGATCTCGGAATCGTCCGGATTGACACCGCCGCCGATGCCGATGCCGCGGTCGGAATTGACGATGACATCGACATGGCCCTCCGATTCGAGGGTGATGTTGCCATAACTGTTCTCGCAGTCGCCGCCGATGCCGTAGCCGAATTTCGCATTGCAGTCGATCTTCAGGTCGCCCTTGCCCATCAGGTGGAAGAACGCACCCTCCGGCACGCGGATGCCCATGTAATTCAACTCATTCGTTCCTTCTGCGATGAGGGTGAGCTGTGCATAGCTGCCCAGGCTGATGGTGGGCTTCTCCTGACAGATCATATTGACGCCGCGCATGGTCAGTTCGCAGCTGTGATTGTCCATGATGGCAATGTGCATGGCCACCTGATTCTCCGGATCGCCCACGAGGGTAAGCTGATGGCGGAATACATGGATGTCGGTGTATTTCTGGAGTGCCAGCTCCACGATGTCCAGTTCGGTATCGTTGTGCGCGTTGTAGATCTTCTTCTGGCTGATGGAGTTTTCGAGGTTCGTGTTCACGATGATGTCGCGGACTTCCTTGGAGATCTCCTCCAGCAGGTACGGGATCGGGCGGCTCGTGAAGTAGCCCTGCACGAGATCGACACCCATGCGGATGAGCGTCTTGAGGTCAGCTTCCTCCTCGACACCCTCGGCAAGTGCAACGATCTGGTTGTCGTGTGCATAGTCGATGATGCCGGCCACAAGCTGCTGCTTCTTGGTGTTCTTGCAGATGCCGTCGATGAGGGCGCGGTCGATCTTGACATACTGGGGCATATTCGCGAGAAGTGTCGCAGAATTGGCATAACCGCTGCCGTAGTCGTCGATCGCAAGGTCGCATCCGGTGTCCTTGCAGCGCTGGTGCAGGAGCGCGAGGAAGTCCTCGGAGCTGCCGGACTGCTCGGTGATCTCGATGACGGTCTTCTTAAAAAGCTCCTGATAGGTCAGGAACAGATCGTTCCAGTCGCTCTCGCCGAGCAGCTGCGTCGGGATGCAGTTGATAAAGAGCGAACGGTCGAAGAACGCAGACTGATGCTCGGACAGGAAGTGCATGGTATTGAAGAAGGTCGCACGCTCCACGTCGTAGAGTCTGCCGTATTTCTCGGCAAGCTTCAGGATCTTGTCCGGTGTGAAATGCTCCGAGCGCATGAGGGCCTCATAGCCGATGATATTGCCGTTGTGGGCATCGACGATGGGCTGGAAGTGATAGGTGAGCTGGTTGCCGCCGATGATGGAATTGAACAGCTGTTCCTCGCGGTACTCGTCCTTCTTATGCTCGAAGTCGCTCATGGAGAAGCGTGTCACGGCATTCTGGGTGCTGCGCTGCGTCTCAAAGAGCGCAAATTCCGCATAGGACATCAGACCGCGGAGGGTATCGCTCTCGTCGGGATAGAGGGCAAGACCGGCGTGCAGGTCGAGGCTGTTGGCTTGTTCAAGCTGGATCGCCTGCCCGAAATTATCGGAAATGATACACTCCGAAACCGCCTGGCGCATCTGCTGAAGCTGGAGCCGGACGCTCTGCTCGTCCATATCGAAGAAGCAGACATAGAAATCCTGAAAGCCCTTGACGCAGAACAGGCTCTGCTCGCTGGCAAATCTGCCGAGGACCTCTGCAACGGACGCCATGCAGTCATTGGAGGAGCCGGTCACGGAGAAGTCTGCGACCTTGTCGAGTCCGGAAATATGGAGCGCCGCGAGCCAGATGTGGGAGGCCTCCTGCATCCGCCGCTGAACGACATGAGAAAATGCCGAGATCTTGAGCATACTGGTGACTTCGTCGTAGTCCTCCTGGTCGGCATTGCGCTGTGCGACGAGGCGTGTAAGTTCCTCGACGAAGCCAAGCTCCTCGTCGGCGCGGCGGGTAAGGTGGAGCTTGAGGTAGCGTTTTTCGGCGCCGGTGCGGGTGAGGTAGAGATTCTGCTCGCCCTCGACGGGTTCCTGCATGAGTTTGTGCATGAGCGTATGGTACTCCTCACGCGGCAGGGATTTCGGGACATTCAGGATGCGCTGTGCATTTTCATCGAAATAAACGGACTGCACGGAGTCTTTGTATGTGAATGTGCCGATATTGTGGAATAATTCGGAGAAAAGTTTCCAGTCCTCGGAGAGAAGGACATGGTTCTGTCTGGTAAATCGAAAAATACCCATAGCGTTGCCCTTTCTGTATCTTGGAGCCGCACGGTGGTACCGGCGGACGTGTGCAAAAAGCATTTGACAAATTGATAGATTCTTACCTTTTATTATACTTTATAAAGGGGGGAGTTGTCAAGGGGGAATGCGGAATTAGGGTGAGGAATGAGGAATTAGGAATGAGGAATGGTTGACAGTGCAGTGATGCTGTGTTATTATAATAATGAATAAAAAGCTGCCGTGGCATCTTGTGAAGACAGCTTCTAGGGTGTCAATGCCAACAACTTTAGAAAGCAAGCGGG
>JAFPXW010000378.1 GCA_017394565.1 Oscillospiraceae bacterium
CAGCCAGCAGCCGGTGATCCCCGGAGAGCGATCCGTGAAGAAAACTGCGGATTCCACCGATCGCGTCACCTGCAAGGTCGTCTGGATCGCTTACGGTGCGTTTGCCGGAAATAAATTTATTACCAAAGTCACCATTCCGCCGCAGGTGGAGGAGGTATTCGCAGAGAGCTTTAAGGGGTGTACCGCACTCGAAAGTGTTGAGTTTACGAATATTAGATACCTTGTGCCGAATACAACAGCGACAAAGGATCGGCTTCTTTCGACAAGAACAATGGATCCCACAGTAAAGCTTATCGGCAACGGAGCTTTCATGGGCTGCAGCGCACTGACAAACATCACCATCCCTGACAGCGTGACCACGCTTGGTCAGCAGGCATTTGAGAAGTGCAGTCTGACGGGAACGGTGACAATTCCGCCAGCGGTGAAGAACTGGGACTACGGCATCTTCAGCGGCTGTACCGGCATCACAGGATTTGTCGGCCCGACTGCCGAGGAAAACCCGAAGCTTTTTGTAGAGGACGGGATGATCCTTGTCCCGTGGGGCGATGGCGGCAGAGGTGTGCTGCAGGCACCTGCCGGTGCAGAGTACAATAACGTTCCGGAAGATGCGACCGCCATCCTGACCGATGCTTTCAGTGGCTGTGACAGCGAGTCCGCAACGATCGGCGAGAATGTATCTGAGATCTACGAGCGTGCGTTCTATCAGGCGTTTATCGGTACTGTGACCTTTTCGGGCTGTGCCAAGAAGCTTCAGTACAACGCGATCACGGAAACACGCTTCAATAACCTTATCATCAAGTGCGATACCCTGACAGAAGCGGAGGGATACTCCCCGACCTCCTACAGTACCTTTGGGACGGTCGCTTTCACGCCGGAGGTAACGCAGATCGCTCCGATGTTCTTCGGCTATGACCGCGGCAGCGGCTATACTGCGGAAGATGATCTGGAGGCAATGTCCACTGTCACGGTGCTGAGATTCAATGCGGACAAGGTGGACGGTGTGCTGAATGGTACGTTTGCCGGCGTACAGGAAGTTCTGATCGGCAGCAATGTTGCCAAGATCCCGTATGGTTTGTGTGCAGCACACCGTGAAAACGCCACTCGGCTGAGTTATGTGGAAATTCCGAATGGCGTGAAGATCATCGACAATATGGCATTCTTCCGCTGTTCCAAACTCAATGCACTGAAACTGCCGGATTCGCTTGAGGAGATCCGTTATGCTGCGTTTGCCTCCTCCGGTCTGACCTCGGTGTATGTGCCGGGTAATGTGACGACGCTCGGACCGGAAGCGTTTGCGGATATGAAGTCACTGGAATGGGTTGCTGTACCGAACAACTTTAATATAGAGGTCGGTGCTGAATCCTCCATGCGCTCCTGCGGCATCGGCAAGGATTACGAGACTCTGAACTCTATCACAATGCCGATGGAAGCCGATCACACCGTCACAGTCTACGGCGCGGATGATTCTGCGGCAGAGGAGTACTGCACAGAGCTCGTCGGTGTCAATGCGAAATTTACTGACGTGACGGATCTGGCGGATACCTATTATGAATTTGCAGGCAGTGTCGACTCTATGGATCAGATGTGCATCTACGATTACACCGGCGAGGCACTCACGCCGGCACTGACGTATGTGCGTTACGCGCTCACACCGGAGCAAGCGACACAATACAGAGTGGCATATCAAAACAATACAGAGCCGGGCTTTGCAGACGTAACTGTTTCCACCAGAGTGCCGGAGAATGGTGTCGGCATCGGTACGCCGCAATTCCTCATCCGTGACAAGAACTGTGCGGAATCCGGCAATCACGTTTGGTCGGAATGGATTGAAAACACGCCTGCCACCTGCCTTGAAGATGGAGAGAAAAGCCACAAGTGCCTGTTCTGCGGCAAATCCGAAACGCAGACCATCCCTGCTGAGGGGCATCACACCTGGGGCGAGTGGACGGTCACCGCGGAGGCCACCTGCTCTGCGGAAGGCTCGCGCACCCATGTCTGCACCCTGTGCGGTGAGGCGGAGAGTGAGATCATCGAAAAGCTCGCGCACACATGGAGCGAAACAGCAACGGTCGTTTCCCCGACCTTTACGGCGGACGGCTACAGCTATCACACCTGTACCGTTTGCGGTGAGGAGGGTGAGCATTTTGACATTGTTGAGAAATACGACAGCGAGGTACAGAATGCACAGGTGACAAAGGTCACACCGACCTCTGCAACGATCACATGGGATGCAGTGAATACGGGCTGTGTACATCTGGCGCTCGTGACAAACGGGTATTCCTTTACCAGTGCCGATCTTCAGGACGGCGCGACCTCGTACACCATGGAAGGACTGAACCCCGGGCAGGAATACCTTGCGGCGATCTGGGTGAGCGCTGTGGACAGCGAGGGCAATGTGACAAAATCGCCAAAGCACACCGAGCTGTCCTTCGCAACGCCGCTCCCGGCCATTGAAGCTTTCAAAACGGAATCGACCGGCTACACAGACGCAAAGCTCGTATGGGATCTGCCGGAGGGCGTAACTTCCGTGGATCTGCTGTTCTGCAAGGGCGTGGTCCCGGCCGATGAATCCGATCAGTACAGCGATGCCATTCTCTATACCAACGAGGAAGATGTTTTCAAGGATCTGAAGGACACCTCCTGCAGCTTCACAAATCTCATCCCCGGCACAACTTACACCGCGTTCGTCATGCCCCATACCGACAGCAAGGACAAAAGCAATGTGCCCATGACCAAGCTCGTCTTTGCTACCAGCCGCCTTGCGGTTTCTGATCTGACCGTGACAGAAAAAACCACCAGCAAGCTGACAGTCACATGGACGATGCCAGCGGCAGACGGATACACCACGGGGCTCTATCTGTTCGACAGCTTGCCGGAAGAGATGAGCGTGCCCGACATTATGACCGAGGTTTCAATGTTGCAGATGACAGGCAGCACACAGGAGGAAATGCTCGATACCATCCGCGATGACTATGGTGACGCGGCTGCGGAATTTGTAAAGTCGCTCCTGACGGATCCGCCGGCTCCTGTCAAAACCAGCGACGGCACTTACACCTGGGAGGATCTGGCGGAGGATACGCTCTATACCGTCCTTGCGTTTCCGGTCAATTCCCTGACGGATGCGGTCACACAGCCCGACACCGGCCAGCAGCTCCAGGCTGCTACCCTCGGCAAACCCGTCATCCGGAATGTCACTGTCAAGGACAGCGACTACAGAAGTGCAACGCTGACATGGGAGATGCCGGAAACGCCGGTCGAGGCTGTTTCGCTGATGCTGTACCGGAATATTTCTGCGTTCAGCACCGGTGAAGATGTGGCATTTGCACCCGAAGATTTTGCCGACGCGGTCAATTTTGAAAGCGTCTACAAGTTGAAAGGCGCTTCGTACACGTCTGATGACCTCAGACCGGATACGCTCTACACTGCTGTGCTGACTGCCACCTATGACGACGGAAAGGCAGCCGTGACAACCTATCAGTTCAAGACACCGGCATTCGATCTGCAGGTAAGCGATCTGACGGCAGTGTGTCCGGACCGTACCTCTCTCAAGACGACATTTACCCGTCCGGAGGGCGATGTATGTGTGATGCTCTTTCTGCTTGACAGCGCTGATGTGCCTGATCCGGAAAAACTGACCTATGAAGCGATGTTGGAGAAGGGCAATCTGAAAGACTCCGCGTATCTCTCAGATGGAGAAACCTCCTATACCTTTGCGCTGCCCTCCGTAATGCCGGAGCAGTATCTTGTGGCTGCGTTTGTGGTACCGCTGTTTGACGGCATGATTATCAGCGATCCGGTGAAGCCGGCTGTCTGCGCCGTTGCAGCTGTTCCTGCTGCGGAAGCCACCACAGCAGAAACGACCACGACAACGAAATCCACGGCCACACAGACGACCACGAAAACCACAACGACTACGATTGGATCCACGACCAGACAGACAACCACAAAGCCCACAACTTCCACGACGGAATCTACTACCCAGCAGACAACCACAAAGCCCGCAACTTCCACGACGGAATCTACCACCAAACAGACAACGACAAAACCCACGACTTCCACGACGGAATCTACCACCAAACAGACATCGACACAGCCTACGACTTCCACGACGGAGTCCACTACCAAACAGACAACCACACAGGACACGACCTCCACGACGGAGTCTACTACCCTGCTGACAACGACGCAGAACACGACCACCACGACGGAGTCCACTACCAA
>JAFPXW010000028.1 GCA_017394565.1 Oscillospiraceae bacterium
GAACTGCAATTCGCTGCGCTCGAGGTAGAGTCTGTGCAGCTTCTCATCCGCTTCACGCGAACGCTCATCCTCCGCACGGAATTCCGCCTCCATCTGCTCGAAGGCAAGGCGTGCATCCTCCAGTGCCTGTGCGGTTTCTGCGCATTTTTTCTCGCTTTCAGCAGCCGTTTGTTCGGCTTCCTCCAGACGTGCAATCAGCGCATTCTGCTCCTGCAATTCCTGCGCATGGCGGGACTGTGCGAGTTTGAGGGCTTCCTCATTGTGAACGATGTCGTTCTTCCAGACGGCGATGTCGGACTTCGCCTGAGCCGCGGTCTCGCGGAGACTTTTCACAAGAACACGCGCATTCTCGGCATCCGCACTGCACTGTTGCATGATGCGGTAGCCCTCCTGAATTTTCTCCTCCTCGGCAGCAATGTCGCGTTCGGCGGCATCGTAGTCATTTTTCGCAACGAGCAGCTTGTCGCTGATCTCCTGCAAACGTGTCTGCAACGCCGACAGCTGCTCCACCCAGACGGAAATTTCGAGCGTTTTCTGTTCCTGCGCGAGAACGACGAATTTCTCGGCTTTTTCCGCCTGATGCTTCAGAGGGCCGACACGCGCTTCCAGCTCGGAAACGATGTCGTGCAGACGCTCCATATTGTCCTGCGCCTGTGCGAGTTTTCGCTCTGCTTCGAGCTTTCGGTAGCGGAATTTCGAGATGCCGGCGGCTTCCTCAAAAATTTCGCGGCGGTCATTCGATTTCTGACCGACGATCTCTGCGATGCGCCCCTGCCCGATGATCGAGTAGCCGTCACGTCCGAGTCCGGTGTCCATGAACAGCTCATTGATGTCTTTCAAGCGGACATTTTTGCCGTTGATGCGGTATTCGCTGTCGCCGCTGCGGTAGAGTTTTCGGGTGACGGCAACTTCATCGCCGTATCCCTCCAAGCGCCCCTCGCTGTTGTCGATAACAAGCGTAACGGCGGCAAATCCCATCGCTTTTCTGTGGGCGGTACCGGAAAAAATAACGTCCTCCATCTTGTTGCCGCGCAGGGTTTTGGTGGACTGTTCGCCCAGAACCCAGCGCACTGAATCGCCGATATTACTTTTTCCGCTGCCGTTCGGCCCGACGACCGCTGTCAGACCTTTGTCGAAATTCAGGCGGATCTTGTCCGGAAAGGACTTGAAGCCCTGTAGTTCGAGATATTTTAAGTACATTCAATTCTCCCTGATCTTCACATGAAATGGCGGAACGTTCCCGTCCCCGATGACCTTGATCCTGATGCCGCAGGTGTCATAAAAATAGCGCAGATTCGCACGTTTTTGACCGACCGCTTTGGAAATGCAGGTGGGGTGGACGGCCAATGTCCGCTCCTTTGCAGGCGCCTCCTGCAAAACGGCGGCTTCCATGCGTTTTCGGAAGACCGCGCTCTCGCAAAGCTCCCGGAACGCCGGATGATAGTAGCCGCCGATGGCCTGTTCCGCGACGAATTCACTCGCGTGCAGGCCGACCTTGATGACACGGATGCCCTCGTCGGCAAGCTGCTCCATCATCGCTGCGACCTCGCGCACCATCCCGGAAAAAGGACGCGGCTGATATGCGCCGGATTCCAATAGATCCCCAAGATGCGTGCCTTTCAGGATCACCACGGGATAGATCCGCACGGTGTCCGGATGGATCGCGCAAACAGCTTTGCACGTCTGGAAATCCGACTCTGGCGTTGCACCGTACAGTCCCGGCATGATCTGCAAGCCCAGTTCCAAGCCGTTTTTGCGGATGCACCCGGCTGCATCCCACACCTCCTGTGCCGTGTGACCGCGCTCGTTTTTCAAGAGCACCGCATCATCCAGCGACTGCACTCCGAGTTCGACCGCGCTGACGTGATGTGCTTTCAGGATCTCCAGGATCCCATCGTCGATGCAGTCCGGCCGTGTCGAGATGCGGATACCCTTGCACCGCGCAGCATAGGGCTTTGCGGCGCTCAGGAGTTCCAGCAGATAGGGCTTCGGGATCGCGGTGAAGCTTCCGCCGAAAAATGCGATCTCCGTTTCCGTCAGGTCGCCGATCTGCGAAAACGCCTGCTCGCAGATCCTTGCGACATCCTCGCCGCGCGGCAGGGAACCTTGCGATGTGATGGTATTTTGGTCGCAGAAGCTGCACTTGTGCGGACAGCCTGCGTGCGGTACAAATATGGCGATATTCTTATGTTTCATAGCCCATGAGGGACAGTGCTTCGCAAGCCGCCTTCTGCTCGGCTTCCTTCTTCGACTTGCCCTCACCGCGTCCGATGACGTTGGAATTCAGACACACCTCGACCACGAAGGTCTTGTTGTGGTCGGGGCCGGATTCGGACTGGAGGACGTATTCGATCTTTTCCTCCGGATTTTTCTGAATGACTTCCTGCAGGGCGGTCTTATAATCACCGAACAGCACAGCATGGTTCTGCGGAATGGTTTTCGGGATGAAGTGCATGATGTGCGTCCGCGCCGCTTCCAGGCCGCCGTCCAGATAGATCGCCGCGATAACAGCTTCAAACGCATCTGCGAGGATGGAGGGACGTTCTCTGCCGCCGGTATGTTCCTCACCCTTGCCGAGCAGGAGGAAATCGCCGAGACCGATCTTCAGCGCGAATTTATGCAGGGATTTCTCGCAGACCAGTGCTGCGCGGATCTTGGTGAGTTCGCCCTCCGGCAGTTCGGTGTAATGCTCAAACAAATACTGCGAAACGACCACAGAAAGCACGCTGTCGCCCAGAAATTCCAGACGTTCATTGCTGTGTCTGCCCTTCTTTTTCTCGTTCGCGTAGGATGAATGCGAGAGTGCTTCATTGATGAGCGACTCGTCTTTAAAGGTATACTGAATCCGTTTTTCTAATTCCGTTATGAGCGTTTCCATGATACATCCTCCCTTGGGTTAGCCCTTCATTTCCGAAACGGTGCGTGCGATCTCCTCGATCATATTGCCCTCCACGCACTTCTTTGCCTGACGGATCGCATTAAAAAATGCCTTGGCATCGGAACTTCCGTGTGCCTTGATGACAGGGCTTGCGACACCGAGGATAATGCCGCCGCCCTCCTCCTTGTAGTCCATCTGCTTGCGGAATTCCTTGATCTTGCCGAGGATGAGCAGGGCTGCAAGCTTGCCGGCGCCGGAGAACCAGTCTTTCAGCTTGTCGCGGAACATTCCGCCCATGCCTTCGTACAGTTTGAGGATCATATTGCCGGCAAATCCGTCCGCGACCACGACATCAAAGCCACCCTGCGGCAGCTCACGCGCCTCCGCATTGCCGATGAAATGCAGCGGAGAAGCCTTCAGGAGCCGATACGTTTCCAGCTCCAGGTCACGTCCCTTGGTGTCCTCCGCGCCGACGTTCAGCAGTCCGATGCGCGGTTTGTCGATGCCCTTGACACATTTCATATAGGCGCTGCCCATGATGGCAAACTGCACCATCATATCGGGGCGGCACTCGATATTCGCGCCGGCGTCGAGCAGGATAAATTTGTTCTTGGCGGTTGGGAGCATCGCGGTCATGGCCGGGCGCTTGATGCCCTTGATGCGGCGTGTGATGAGCGTTGCACCTGTCACCAGACCGCCGGAGCTTCCGGCGCTGACGAAGGCGTCGCCCTTGCCGTCGCGGATCGCCTGCAATCCGACTGCCAGCGATGTTTCCTTGCCCTCCTTGACGAGTGTGGTCGGCTGGGCATGAATGTCGAAAATATCGGGAGCATGAAGAATTCCGAGATCTTCGATATGCACGCCAAGCGTTTCTGCGCATTTCCTGATTTTGTTCTCGTCGCCGGTGAGGATCATGTCCACGCCGAGTTCGTCCTTTGCCTGACGAGCCGCCTTGATGACCTCCGCCGGTGCGTTGTCGCCGCCGAATGCGTCGATGATAATTTTCATAGAGTCACCTCTTACATAAGATTTAATGATCCCACCACGGTTTTCCGTATCGTGGATTCCAGACCGCGAGCGGTGCGACCAGCAGAGCCAGACCGATCCAGAACAGCCATCTGGCAAGCTTCCAGTGCCGCGTTTTCTGCACGAGAAAATGCGAGCCGACCATCATGGCTGTACCGGTCAGCAGGATGCCAATGGTCAGGAGGATGGGGAACATCATGCACCCATTTCCTCCAGAGCCGCTTTCAGTCGGGATACCGCTTGATCTGCGACATATTCGTAGCGTTCCTGCTTGCCGCGGATGCGGTGTTCGGGTGGCGGGAGCAGTCCCATATTCGCGCCCATCGGCTGGAAATCCGCCGCGCCCCCTTCACTGACATATGCCGCCAGCTCGCCCATCATCGTGCCGCGCGGCAAAATGTAGGCAGGCTTCCCCAGCAGCTTGTTGGCAAGGCTCTTGCCTGCGACCATGCCGCTTTGTGCGGATTCCATATAGCCCTCCACGCCGGTCATCTGCCCTGCGAAAAACAGGTTCTCCGATCCGCGCAGGGAGTAGTCTGCGTTCAGCAATTTTGGGGAATCGAGGAAGAAATTCCGGTGCATCACGCCGTAGCGCAGGAATTCTGCATTTTCGAGTCCGGGGATCATGCCGAACACGCGCTTCTGCTCGCCGAATTTCAGATTCGTCTGGAAGCCGACGAGATTAAACATCGTCCCTTCGCGGTTTTCGCGGCGAAGCTGTACCGCTGCCCACGGACGATGCCCCGTCCGGGGATCCTGCAAGCCCACGGGCTTGAGCGGCCCGTAACGCAGCGTATCCATGCCGCGGCTCGCCAGCACCTCCACCGGCATACAACCCTCATACACGCGGAATGCCGCCTTGTCATGTTCGTGGAGAGGCGCTTTTTCGGCATTCACGAGTGCCTCCCAGAACGCCTCGTATTCCTCCTTGTTCATGGGACAATTGAGGTAATCCGCATCGCCGCGGTCATAGCGCGACTGCGCGAACACCTTCGTCATGTCCAGGCTGTCTGCCGCCACAACGGGCGCTGCGGCATCGAAGAAACTCAGCCGGTTTCCGCAAAGCTTCTCGATCTCGGCAGACAGTGCATCGGAAGTCAGAGGTCCTGTCGCAATGACGGCATTCTGCGCCGGGAGCTGTGTGAGTTCCTCGCGGATGACGGTGATGAGCGGATGCTGCTCCACTTCGCTTGTGACCATCGCGGAGAACTGCTCCCGATCGACCGCAAGCGCTCCGCCCGCAGCAACGGCACACGCCTTCGCACAGCGCACAAGGAGCGAGCCCTGCAGCTCCATCTCATATTTGAGCAAGCCCCCGGCAGAGCCTAATCGGCTTGCTTTCAGGGAATTCGAGCAGACCAGCTCCGCCAGTCCCGTGCTGTGATGCGCAGGTGAAAATTTGTGCGGCTTCATCTCGTAGAGCTTCACCGCAATGCCGGCATTGGCAAGCGCCCATGCGGCTTCACATCCGGCGAGTCCACCGCCGACTACGATCGCGTCGTTCATACTAATCCTCCGGAATGCCGATGATCCGGCATTTAATTACTTTTCAATCATCGCGTTATTTCACGCTTTTCTCGAATCCGCAGCCTTCCTTTTCGCAGACCAGAACGCCGTTCTTGCCGCCGCGCTGGAACAGGGTGCAGCCGCACTGGGGACACTTCTCCTCGACGGGGACATTCCACGTCATGAAATTGCACTCCGGATAGCCGGAACAGCCGTAGAAGGTGCGTCCGCGCTTGGATTTCTTCTGCACGACCTTCTGACCGCACTTCGGGCAGGTGCCGCCGGTCTCCTGCATGATCTGCTTGGCGTTCTTGCACTCCGGAAAGCCCGGACACGCGAGGAATTTGCCATACGGCCCGATCTTGATGACCATGTTTCTGCCGCATTTTTCGCACACGATGTCCGTTTCCTCATCGGGGATCTTGACGTGCTTACCCTCCATGGCTTCTTCGGCAGTTTCCAGCGTTTTGGCGAAATCCTGATAGAAATCCTCCAGCATGGAAACCCAGTCCTGCGTCCCCTGCTCAACGTTATCGAGCGCTGTTTCCATCTTCGCGGTAAAGTCCGCATCGACGATCTTCTGGAAATGCTCCTTCATCACCTGCGTGGTGACTTCGCCCAGCACCGTGGGTTTGAGCTGTTTTCCCTCGCGCTCGACGTACATTCTGGCGAGGATCGTCGTGATGGTCGGCGCGTAGGTGGAAGGTCTGCCGATGCCGTTTTCTTCGAGTGCCTTGATGAGCGTCGCTTCGGTGAACCGCGCCGGCGGCTGGGTGAAATGCTGATTGCCGTCGAGCTTGATGACCTTCAGGATGTCGCCCATCGCGAGCAGCGGGAGCATCTTCTGGTTTTCCTCCGCGTCCTCGTTCTTTTCCTCGTAAAGCACCGTGAAACCGTCGAATTTCACAGAATACCCCGATGCTTTGAACAGGCAGCCGCCGGCGTCGATGTCCACGGAGATCGTGTCGAGCAGCGCATTTGCCATCTGGCTGGCAATGAAACGCTCCCAGATCAGCTTGTAGAGCTTGTACTGGTCGCTGGTCAGGCTGTGTTTTACGCGGTCGGGCGAGAGATCCGGCATGGACGGGCGAATGGCTTCGTGGGCGTCCTGCGCGTTTTTCTTGGTCTTGAAGACGCGCGGCTTTTCGGGAAGGTAGTTGTCGCCGTAGGTTTTCTGGATATACTCCGCAGCCGCCTGCTGTGCATCCGCGGAAATACGCAGGGAGTCGGTTCTCATGTAGGTGATCAGACCGACTGCACCCATGCCGTCCACGTCGATACCTTCATAAAGCTCCTGCGCCGCCTTCATGGTGCGCTTCGACTGGAAGCCGAGCCGCTTGGAAGCCTCCTGCTGCAAGGTCGAGGTGATGAACGGCGGTGCCGGCTGCTTCTTGGTCACGCGCTTCTTGATGGCGGTGACGGTGAACTGCGCTTTTTCGAGGCGGTCGAGCAGCATCTGCGACTGTGCTTCGTTCGCGATCTCGATCTTTTCGCCGTCAACCGCTGCCAATTTCGCAGAAAACCGCTTGGTGCTGTGCGGCGCGGTCAGAACGGCGTCGATGCTCCAGTATTCCTTCGGAACGAACGCGCGGATCTCCTCCTCGCGGTCAACGATCAGGCGGACTGCCACCGACTGGACACGTCCGGCGGACAGGCCGCGCTTGACTTTTTTCCACAGGAACGGGCTGAGCTTGTAGCCGACCAGACGGTCGAGGATACGGCGTGCCTGCTGGGCATTCACAAGGTCGAGGTCGATCTTGTGGGGATTAGCCATACCGTTCTGAACACCGGTCTTGGTGATCTCGTTGAACGCCACACGGTTGTCGGCGGTCATATCGAGGTGCAGCATCTGCGCGAGGTGCCACGAGATGGCTTCTCCTTCGCGGTCCGGGTCAGTTGCAAGGTAGACCGTGTCACTCTTTTTGGCGCGTTTCTTGAGGTCCTTGATGACGTCCTCTTTGCCCTTCATATCGAGATAATGCGGTGCAAAGCCGTTTTCCACGTCCACGCCGAGCTTGGACTTCGGCAGATCACGGACGTGCCCCATGGATGCCACGACCTCAAAGCCGGCACCCAGATATTTCTGAATGGTTTTCGCCTTGGCAGGCGACTCAACAATGACTAAATTTGACATAAATTCCGCTGTCAGTTACAGCGTCCACTCCTTTCTTCGATCATTCCGGAAGTGAATAGATATCGCTTATCTTATTTTCGATCCAGTCGAGCATCAGCATATCCAGCAGGTTTTCAGCAGTGACCATAACATCCATATGCAGCCTCCGGCTGATTTCGGTGAGGCTTTTCGGGCCGCTTTGCAGTATCAGGAGGATCTGGCGCTGCACCTCTGTCGCTTCGTCGGGACAGACGAGGATCCGAGGCTGACCGGATCCCGGCGCATCCTGCGGCGGTACGGGATGTGGTTCCGCAGCTGGCGCAGCCGGTTCCTTCTGGATAGCTGTACTCTGGCGTGCAGGCGCCTGCGGCGGCTCCGGATAGAGCAGATGCCGCTTCTGTGCAGGACGCGGCTCCGCGCTCTGTGCAGCCGGTGCGTCCTCTGTGTATTCACCGGAGCGTGCCGGCATCGGCAAGCGTTCTGGATCCAGAGTATCCGGGATCTGTACGGAAAGCCTCTGTTTCTGGCGTCGGGCAGGCTTGGGCTCCTTCGGCTCGTCAAACACGAGGGAATCGAGCGTGCGTGAACTGTCGGTCTCGTCGTACAGCGAGAGTTTATGTGGATATTTCAGATAAAATGCATACACCACATCCATGTGATTGAACACCGGGTATGCGCCGTCACGCAGGAAATTCATCACGCCGCTGTAGCGCTTGTCAAAGATATCCGCCGGCGGCACGCAGAAAACGCTTTTCCCCTGCTCGCAGGCCAGATTTGCGGTGATGAGCGAGCCGCTGGTTTCGCTGGCTTCGATGATGAGTGTCGCCTCGCTGATGCCGGCAAGGATCCGGTTCCGGACAGGAAAATTCCGTGGTCTGGGCGGTGTTCCTGGGAAATATTCCGTCAGCAGCAAGCCGTTTTTCTCGATCTCCGTCTTCAGGGCGCGGTTCTCCTGCGGATAATCATAATCCACGCCGCAGCCCAGCACCGCAATGGTCGGGCTGCCGGCATCCAGAGCCGCGCGGTGGATCGCCGCGTCGAGTCCGACGGCACATCCGCTGACGAGGATCATATTGCACCTGGCAAGGTCCGTGCCGAGGCGCTGTGCGACCTTCAGACTATAGGGAGAGGGATGGCGTGTGCCGACGGCCGTCAGCATCAGCCCATGGTGCAAAAGTGACGGATCGCCGCGGTAAAACAGCACACACGGCGGATTGTAGATCTCGCGAAGACTGTCGGGATAGATCTCGTCCTCCCAGGTCATGATTCCGATTCCGTTTTTCTCACAGAACGCCAGGATCGCCTTTGCCTGTTCCAGCGAGGTTTTCCTCACTCTTTCGCGTTCCTTTTCTTGCAGCAAACCGCAATCCGGATCATGCATTGAATAATACAGTTCCTTCGCGTTATCGGCATTTTTAAAAAGCTCCAGTGTGCGGACGCTCCCCACGCCGAGCACCATGACAAGCCAGAGCCAGTATGTCGTCAGATTCTCATTCATGCGCCGGCACTCCCGTTTTTCATGACTTCCCACATGAGGATGCCGGCAGCCATTGCAGCATTGAGCGATTCGGCATGGCCCTGCATGGGGATGATGATCTTGTGTTCGCACACGCTGACAGCGTCCTCCGAAAGTCCGTTGCCCTCGTTGCCGATCCAGACCGCGCTGCCTTTTCCGATGTTCAGATCCGTCACAGGAAGTGCGTCCTTGTGGAGAACGGCGGCGTAGGACGTAATGGCACGTTCCCGGAGAAAATCACTTACCTGCGCGGCATCGGAGAATTCATAGACAGGCATCCGGAAGATGGCGCCCATCGTGGCGCGGACGACCTTCGGGCTGTAGACGTCGCAGCTTTTGCAGGAAATGACCGCATCCACGCCAAGTGCGTCGGCAGTTCGCAGGATCATGCCCATATTGCCGGGATCCTGCAATTCATGCAGGACGACGCAGCGCCCGTCAGCCGAAAGCGCAGCCGGACGCTCCGGGATCCGGCAGACTGCAAA
>JAFPXW010000379.1 GCA_017394565.1 Oscillospiraceae bacterium
CAGGAAGCCCGGGCGCCGCTGCAAACCTTCACGCTGCTGCTGGGGGTGATCCTGCTCTCCGCGCTTGCCGGAGGTCTGCGCATCGGTGAGGGAACAGGCGTTGTGTACGAAACCCTCTGCACCCTCTGCGCCGTCTGCATCGTCTGCGAGCCGCTCATTTCGGTATTTGAACGCGCCGCCGCGATGCTGCAAAGGACGAGCAGCTTCATGCTGGGCTTCACCGGCATTTACGGCGGCATCATGGCGGTGACGGGGCATTTTTCGACGGCGGCGGTCTATCAGGGAAGCATGGCGGTCTTGTGTGAAATTGCGGAGAAAACGGCACTTTCCATTCTCCTGCCGCTTCTGAGCATGAGCCTTGCGATGAGCATTGCGGATGCTGTCGATCCGGTGATCTCACTGCGCGGACTCATCGGTATGACGCAGAAAATTTCCGCGTGGCTGCTGGGGTTCCTGATGGCAGGATTTCTGGGACTTCTGTCTGTGCAGAGCCTTGTCACCGCCGCTGCCGACCGCGCCGGTACGAAAGCCGCGAAATACGTCATCTCTGGCGCAGTTCCCATCGTGGGCGGTGCGGTCTCGGATGCGTATGCGGCGGTATTGGGCAGCTTCGGCGTGCTGCATTCGACGGTCGGGATGACGGGCATCCTGCTGACGATCTCGCTTTTGCTGCCGACTGTTGTGGAATTGTGGCTGTACCGGATGCTGACGATGTGCGTCGGCGCTGTTTCGGAGCTCTTTGATGTACCAGTGCTGACGCGGCTTTTCAAGAATCTCGAAACCGTCCTTGCCACCGGATTTTCCGCCGCCGTGAGCTTTTCTGTGATGTTCCTGTTCTCGACAGCCGTCATGCTGCTCATCGGGAACGGAACGCCTGCCGGATAGGAGGTGCCGCATGGAACGAATCCATTCCGCTGTCCTGACCGTCTGCATGATGAGCGCAGCGGTGGGACTTGTCAGCCTGATCTGCCGTGGGAAAGCGCTGGCCAGACAGATCCGGTTCTTGTTTTCGCTGCTGTTCGTGGTGGGGCTTGCAGCGCCGTTTGCCGGAGCGGATCCGGCGGAGCTTCTGGACTTGCTGCCCGCGCAGGGAAGCGGCGTGCAGGAGGAATTCCTCACCGAAACCGCAAAAGAAACCCTTTTGCACGAAACAAAGGCAAAATTGCAGCAGATCCTGACGGAAACCCTCGCACAGCATGGCATTCACTGCGATGCGATCGAGGCGGATGTGCATATCGGAGAGGACGGGCGCATACATATTAGCAAGGTCACAGCCGAGTGCGATGATTTCGCCGGTGCGAATGCGCTGCTGGCGGACTTGCTGGGAGAGGAGGCGGAGATCTGTGTTACGCAGGTTCTTACAGACGACGGATCGCCGTGAGCTGCTGCTGCGGCTGATCGTGATCCTCGGCATCGCGGGGATGGGCTGCATCCTGCTGTCCTCCTTTTTGCCGGAGAAAACCGAAACAGCTGAGATTCCGCAGGAAACCTCCGGCGCGGACGACTACCGGACACAGCTGGAATCCGATCTCACGGCTATGCTGTCCGCGATGGAGGGCGTCGGGCGTGTGCAGGTGCTGGTCACGCTGGAGGGCGGTGAGGAATACTGCTACGCCAAGTCCGGCGACCGCACCGTCAGCGAATCGCAGACGAAAAGTTCCGTCAGCTATGTGACAGTCGGCGGCAGCCGGGAAGCGCTGCTGGAATCTGTCGCACATCCGGCAATTACAGGCGTTGTCATCGCTTGCTCCGGCGGCGGCAGTCCCGCCGTGCAGGAAGCCGTCAACCGCGCGGCAGCCGTTGCCTGCGGACTGCCCTCCAACCGCATCTATGTGACAAAGCTTGCCGATACGAAAGGAGAAACCTCATGAAAAAACCATCCATCATCATCGGAAAACGCCAGATCATCCTGTCCTGCCTGACAGCGATGCTTGCGATCGCAGTGTACATCAATTATTCGCTGTCCCGGACGGAAGTGGTCACACCCGTCACGGAACTGACGGAACACGCAAGCTTCGGCGACACGGAATTTGTCAGTGCTGTCCCGAACGAAAGCCCTGCGCAGGAGGTCAGCGTCACGGAACCTGCGCAGGAAGCGGCTGTAGAAGCCGATCCGGCAGCGGATTATTTCGCACGCGCACGGCTCGAAAAAAGCGTCAGCCGTGACGAGGCCGTCCAGACACTCCAGACTATCATGGGCGGCGGCGACATCACAGGCGACTAAGCAGTCACAACGGCGCTGGATGCCGTGCAGCTGTCCGGTCTGATCGAAAGCGAGGGACGCATCGAGAGCCTCATCCGTTCGCAGGGATTTGAGGACTGCGTGGTCTACCTTGACGGTGACACAGCGAAGGTCGTTGTCCGCACAGACGGTCTGGAAGCGAAGGATGCCGCCGTCATCAAGGATCTCATCCTCGGAGAAGTGTCCGTGATCCCGGAGAATATCCGGATCTTTGAGGTGAAATGAGAAGAAACAGGATCCCGTATATTTGCAGGATGGGGGCAGACGCCTTCGTCCTGCAAATATTTTTCTGTAAAAAGGTTGCACTTTTCTGAAATATTTGTTATAATAGTAATGATAGAGAGCTACAGGTGAAAAATTCTTACAAAATTACCAGTGCTTGGAAAATCTGACAGATTTGTCAATTTGTCAATGAGGAAAGGAAGAATCGACTATGGATAATGTAAGACCGGCAAGCCGCAGCGTGAACATTTCCGACGAAGTGATCTGCCGCGTGGCAGCACTGGCTGCACAGGACGTGGAGGGCGTGGCATCGCTGCGTGCAGCCCGTACCCTCCAGAACCCGATGGCACAGGCAGTACAGATCCGCAATCTCGGCGGCGCGATCTCGGTCGATGCCTCCATCACCGTCAAGAACGGTGCGCGTGCGGTCGCGGTAGCATCTGCTGTGCAGAATGCGATCAAGCACGGCATTCAGGATATGACAGGCGTGACCGCAGTTCACGTTCATGTAGAAGTCACCGGCATGGAGGAGGAAGATCAGGTATGACAAAACGCCAGTGCAGAGAAAATGCATTTCTCATTCTGTTTGAAGCATCGCTGCGTGACGATGCGCCCGATGTACTGTATCAGGCGGCCGAGGAGGTCGGCGAGATCGAGGTGACCGACCGCGTGCGCACCCTCGTGGAGGGCGTGCTTTCGCAGTCGGAGGAGCTCGATTCCATCATCGCGTCCTACAGCCCGAAGCGTGCGGTTTCCAGAATCCCGCGCATCAATCTCATCCTGCTGCGCATGGCGATCTACGAGATCCGCAACATTCCCGAAACGCCGGTCAATGTCGCAGTCAGCGAGGCTGTCGGCATTTCCCAGAAGTATACATATCAGGAGGACACCGCATTCATCAACGGCGTTCTCGGTGCGTTCGCACGTTCGCTGCCGCCGCGTGAGGAAACTGCGCAGGAGGCGGAATAATGGCGCTGTTTCTGGGGCTTGACACCAGTAATTACACCACAAGTGCCGCCGTTTATGACAGCGAGAACAATACCATCCGGCAGGACAAGAAGCTGCTGCCCGTGAAAAACGGCGAGAAGGGCCTGCGTCAGAGCGATGCGGTCTTTCACCACACGGTACAGCTTCCCGACCGGATTGAAGCTCTCGGCTTGCCGGAGGGGATCGCCGGCATCGGCGTTTCCACACGTCCGCGAAGTGTGGACGGCTCGTATATGCCGTGTTTTCTCGTCGGCGAGGGAACGGCAAGAATGCTGGGCGCTGCCCTGCACGTTCCGGTGTACCGCACGAGCCATCAGATCGGACATATTCTGGCGGCGCTGTTTTCTGCCGGAAAGCTCGACCTGCTCCGGGAGCCGTTTATCGCGTTCCACGTCAGCG
>JAFPXW010000380.1 GCA_017394565.1 Oscillospiraceae bacterium
CAGCCTGTCCGCTTCAAGTGACTGACTGTCCTTGACCTCCTGCGCATCGCAGCAGGCAAGACGCTTTCCGTTTCCGATGCGTGTGAATACCTCTCTGAGGTCGGACTTTGTGCGAAGGATTACATCCACCGTGAAGTCAACGCTTCCCTGTCCGGCGGCGAGCTCAAGCGCATCGAGATCGCAACCGTTCTCGCACGCAATGTCAAGCTGGCGGTATTCGATGAACCGGAAGCCGGCATCGACCTGTGGAGTTTCCAGAATCTCATCCGCATCTTCGAGAGTATGCGCAAGTCCATGGAACACCGCACGATCATCGTCATTTCCCACCAGGAGCGCATCCTGAACATCGCGGACGAGATCATTGTCCTCGCAGACGGTGTCGTAACCAAGCAGGGTACCCGTGAGGAAGTGCTCCCCACGATCGCAGAAGCACATTTCGCATCCGATGTCTGTCGGAAACTGGTATAAGGAGGTCACAACATGAGTAAACTTGATGCGATCCAGCTCCAGCTGCTCCGTGAAGTGGCTGACCTTCACGAAATTCCGGAGGGCGCGTACAATCTCCGCGCCAACAGCCAGTCCGCCGGCAGGCGTTCGACCGAGCACATCGAGATCACCCCGAAGGAAAACAATTCAGGCATCGACATCCACATCAAGCCCGGCACGAAGAACGAGAGCGTTCACATTCCGGTCGTGCTGTCCGAGAGTGGTCTGTCCGAAACGGTCTACAATGACTTCTATATCGGCGAGGACAGCGATGTGCTGATCGTTGCCGGCTGCGGCATTGACAACTGCGGCAAGCAGGATTCCCAGCACGACGGCATCCACCGTTTCTACGTCGGCAAAAACGCCAAGATCCGCTACGTCGAGAAGCACTACGGTTCCGGCGACGGCGAAGGCAAGCGCATCCTCAATCCCGTGACTGAGATCTACATGGAGGAAGGCAGTACTGCCGAACTCGAAATGGTGCAGATCAAGGGCGTGGATTCTACCAACCGCACCACCATCGCCTAACTTGGCGCTGGTGCTAAGCTCAATGTCCGCGAGCGCCTCATGACGCACGGCAATCAGGTTGCCGGCAGCGTCTACAAGGTCGAGCTGAACGGCGACGGTTCGAGTGCGGATGTGGTTTCCAGATCTGTTGCGCGTGACAATTCCTACCAGAAGCTCGATCTGTGCATCACTGGCAGTGCGGCTTGCTCCGGTCATACGGAATGTGATTCGATCATCATGGACAATGGCCGTATCTTAGCCGTTCCGTCGCTCGAAGCCAACCACATCGACGCCGCGCTCGTTCACGAGGCTGCCATCGGTAAGATCGCCGGCGACCAGCTTATCAAGCTCATGACGCTCGGTCTGACGGAAGCGGAAGCCGAGGAGCAGATCATCGGCGGCTTCCTCAAGTAATTCACAACAATCAAAATCTCTGAAGTGCAAAGCATCCCGTTCATCCTACGGGACAGCTTTGCGCTTTTCGCATTTTATGGAATCGAGGGGATCGTATGCAAAAACGCACCACACTTTACAAATCTGCGTGGAAACGGCTATGCACGCACTATTTTCTGAATGTCGTCATCGTGTTCATCGTCGGGTTCATCCTGCATGACGGGTATCAATATGCCACGGACTGGTCGCATCTTGCACAGCCTGAGGAAGCCGTCGTCGTCCTGCGTGAGAACCGCGGCACGAATGCCGAGGTTCTGCTGGATTTTCTGCGGAAGCTGGAGCTGTTTGACATCGACCTGCGGCCGTATTCGGACACAGCGGCGGAAAAATTCACGATGGGCTATTTTTCGGTCATCGTCAATGAAATCACAGCTTCCGGTTCACTCGGATTCGGCATCCTCAACGGCTTGAACAAGATCCTGTTTGACGGCAGGATCGCGGAATCTGTGACGATCTTTCTGATGGTCGTGCTGTTGGGAATTTACTGGATCTTCGTCAAGAACATCTTCCTCGTCGGCCGATGCCGCTACTTTCTCGAACGTCGCAGCTACCCCGACACCCGTCCCGACCGGCTCCTGTTCGTGTACCGGACGGACAATTCCCGCAATGTCGCCAAGATCATGCTCCTGCGTTCCATTTACCAGACACTCTGGAACCTGACGATCGTCGGCGGCGTGCTGAAATTCTACGAATACCGGATGATCCCCTACATCCTCGCGGAAAATCCGACCATCGCCCCCAAGGATGCCTTCATCCTCTCGCGCGAACTCATGCGCGGCGACAAGCGCCGGATGTTCCTGATGGATCTGAGCCTGCTGCCGGGCGTTTTGCTCGATGGTGCGACGTTTCATCTGACCTCGCTGTTTTTCTTCAATCCGTTCAGGGAATGCCTGTTCGCGGAATATTACGCACTCGTGCGCGAGGAAAAACGCGACGGTATTTCGCGCTCTACGCTGCTTTACGATGAACCGCTGTTCCGGCAGTCGGCGGCAGTCTATCCGGATGCTGACTGCCCCACACCGCACGTCAGCCACCGCAGCTGGATGACGATGGATTACGAAAAGACCTATTCTCCGCTCAATTCCCTGCTGTTCTTCTACCTGTTCGCCTTCGTCGGCTGGCTGTTTGAAGTGTGCTTTTACCTCGTGAATGAGGGCTCCTTCATCAATCGCGGCGTCCTCACCGGCCCATGGGTACCGATCTACGGCGTGGGCGGACTGCTCATCATTTATCTCCTGCGCCCCGTCCGCCGCAAGCCCACGCTGCTGTTCGGCATCTCTTTCATCATGTGCGGTGCGCTGGAGTATTTCACCTCGTGGGCGCTCGAACAGATCGCCGGAATGCGCTGGTGGGACTACACCGGCTACTTCATGAACCTCAACGGCCGCATCTGTCTGGAAGGTCTGACGGTCTTCGGACTTGCCGGCGTGGCGGTGACGTACTTCATCGCGCCGTTCTCCGACAGTCTGCTGTCCAATCTTCCCGAAAAGAAGCGCAGGATCCTCGCCGCTGTCCTCACCGCCGTGTTCCTGATCGACTGCGTATGGTCGTGCTTCCATCCGAACACCGGAAACGGCATCACGGAAGGGTTCTATTGATCCGCAGGAAATTTCGGCAAATTTCAATTCATTTTCCTGTACCCTTGCTTTTTCCATCAGAATATGCTATAATAGAAATAATCTATTACGGAAAGAGAGTCATCCCATGATCTACAATAACATCATCGAAGCAATGGGCCATACGCCCATGATCCGTCTCAGCCGCATGAACAAACCCGGAAACGCGCAGGTTCTCGTGAAATTCGAGGGACTGAACGTCGGCGGCTCCATCAAGACGCGCACCGCCTTCAATATGATCCAGGCCGCTGAAAAGGCCGGAAAGATCCAGCCCGACACCATCATCGTCGAGCCGACCTCCGGCAATCAAGGCATCGGTCTGGCACTCGTCGGCGCTGTCCGCGGTTACAAGACCATCATCATCATGCCGGATTCTGTCAGCGAGGAACGCCGCAAGCTCGTGGAGCATTACGGCGCGCAGGTCATCCTCATTCACGACGACGGCGACATCGGCGCCTGTATCCAGAAATGTCTCGATACCGCACTGGACATGGCGGCCAAGGATCCCAAAGTCTTTGTGCCGCAGCAGTTCGAGAACGAGGACAACACCCGTGCGCACAAGTATTTCACGGCGCTGGAGATCCTCGAGCAGACCAACTGCCGCATTGACGGGTTCTGCTCCGGTATCGGCACCGGCGGCACGATCACCGGCATCGGCGAAACGCTGAAATCCCAGAATCCCGACATGGAGATCTGGGCTGTTGAGCCGGAACACGCTGCCATTCTTGCCGGCGGCACGATCGGCACGCACCTCCAGATGGGCATTGGCGACGGCATCGTTCCGCCCATCCTGAACCGCAATATCTACGACCACATCCACATCGTCACCGACGAGGAAGCTATCCAGACTGCGAAGGATCTTGCGCGTCTGGAGGGCATCATGTGCGGCATTTCGTCCGGCACCAATGTTGCCGCGGCGCTGAAGCTTGCCGAAAAGCTCGGCGAGGGCAAGACCGTTGTGACGATCCTTCCGGATACCGCGGAGCGCTATTTCTCGACACCGCTGTTCGGTTAAAATCTCATCAATAAACCAAAAACCGCAGGAAGCCCAAAAGCTCCTGCGGTTTTTTGCGATGTATCAGGATGATCAATCCTTCATCAGTGCGCTCATATCGTACATTCCTGCCTTCTGACCGGCAAGGAATACAGCGGCATTGACGGCACCGACTGCGAATACTTCCTTGGAAGCGGCGCTGTGAGAGAGCGTGATGACTTCGTCGTGACCGGCGAAAATGATGTCATGCTCGCCGACGATCGTACCGCCGCGGATCGCGTGCAAACCGATCTCGGTCTTTTCGCGCTTTGCTCTCTTGGAGTGGCGGTCGTAAACGTAGTGATACTCGTTGTTCAGCGTGTCATTAATGGCATCCGCGATCATCAGCGCGGTACCGGACGGCGCGTCGATCTTCTGGTTGTGGTGCTTCTCAACGATCTCGATGTCAAACTGCCCGCCGAGGATGGAAGTCGCCTTCTTTGCCAGCTGCACCAGCAGATTGATGCCGAGGGACATATTGAAGGAGAAGAACACCGGGATGCTCTCCGCTGCCTTGCGGATCTTCGCGATCTGCTCCTCGCTGTAGCCGGTTGTCGCCAGTACCGCCGGAACGCCGTTCGTCAGGCAGTACTCCAGCAGGCTGTCCAGCACCGCCGGATTGGAAAAGTCGATGATGACATCCGGCTTTTCTTCGAGTGCCGCAAAATTCTCATAGATCGGGAATTCGCCGTACTGCTTTGTATACAGATCCACGCCTGCGCAAACGGTGCAGTCCTCTCGGCCGGAGATGGCTGCTGCAACGGCGTGTCCCATCTTTCCGGATGCGCCGGAAATAAGGATCTTTGTCTGTGCCATGTTTTTTACCTCCAAAATTCATTTATAAGAAAGAGGGAGCAGGTTTCCCTGGCTCCCCCTTCCGGCTTTGACCAAATCAGTCTACTACGGAAACCGGCATACCTGCCTTGCGCATTGCTGCGATCAGGCGTGCCACGTTCTCGCCGCCCATCTTCGCCAGCGGCATTCTGCAAGCACCTGCTGCCATGCCAAGCTGGTTCATTGCTTCCTTGACCGGGATCGGGTTGACTTCGCAGAACAATGCGTTGATGAGTTCGAGATACTTGATCTGCATCTCGCCTGCTGCCTTGAAATTGTTGTCGAGGCAAAGCTGGCAGATCTCGTGGGTTTCCTTCGGCAGGATGTTGGACAGCACGGAGATAACGCCCTTGCCGCCCAGGGACATGATCGGTACGATCATATCGTCATTGCCGGAGTAGATGTCGAGCAGATCGCCGCAAGCTGCTGCGACCTGTGCGGTGTAGGAAATGTTGCCGGAAGCTTCCTTGACAGCCACGATATTCTTGTGGTGACCGAGCTTCTCGAGGGTTTCTACTGCAATATTCATGCCGGTTCTGCCGGGGATATTGTAGAGGATGATCGGAGTCTTGACGCTGTTGGCGATGATCGTGAAGTGGTCGATCAGACCAGCCTGCGTGGTCTTGTTGTAGTAAGGTGTGACGAGCAGCAGACCGTCAACGCCGAGCTTCTCAGCCTCAACAGACAGCTCAATGGCATAACGAGTATCATTGCTGCCGGTGCCTGCGATGACCGGGATGCGATGGTTGGTATGCTCTACCGCGAACTTGATGCACTCGCGATGCTCTGCATCGGTCATGGTGGAAGATTCGCCGGTCGTGCCGCAAATAACGATCGCATCAGTGCCGTTGTCGATCTGATAGTCGATGTTATCTGCCAGACCTTCGTAGTTGATCGTGCCGTCCAGATTGAACGGTGTGGTGATGGCAACTGCTGCACCTGTAAAGATGGTCTTCTTCAAAGTTATCCCTCCAATTCAGTTTGAAATCAATTTTTAATAATACGCTTTACGCGGTCAGGATCAGTCAAAATAGCCCTTGGCTGCCAGCAGCTCTGCGAGCAGAACGCCGCCGCCTGCTGCACCTCTCAGGGTGTTGTGGGACAGGCAAACGAACTTGTAGTCATACTGGGTATCCTCACGCAGACGGCCTACAGAAACAGCCATGCCCTTCTCCAGGTTGCGGTCGAGATGCGCCTGCGGACGATTGTCTTCCTCGAAGTAGTGGATGAACTGCTTCGGTGCGGAAGGCAGATCCAGCTCCTGCGGCTCGCCCTTGAAGTTCTTCCAGAGGTCGAGGATCTCCTCCTTGGTCGGCTTCTTCTCGAAGGAAACGAATACAGCAGCGGTGTGACCGTCAGATACCGGTACACGCAGGCACTGGGTGGTGATGGACGGTGCAGTCGCCTTGACGATCTCGCCATTCTCGATGGTACCCCAAACCTTCAGCGGCTCCTGCTCGGACTTCTCCTCCTCGCCGCCGATGAACGGGATCAGGTTGTCAACCATTTCCGGCCAGGTCTCGAAAGTCTTGCCGGCGCCGGAAATTGCCTGATAGGTGCAAGCCAGGACCTTGGTCAGGCCGAACTTCTCACGCAGCGGATGCAGAGCCGGAACATAGCTCTGGATAGAGCAGTTGGACTTGACTGCGATGAAGCCGCGCTTGGTGCCCAGGCGCTTCTTCTGAGCCTCGATGATCTCGAGGTGCTGCGGATTGATCTCCGGAACGACCATCGGAACGTCGCCGGTGAAGCGGTGTGCGGAGTTATTGGAGATGACCGGGCACTCAGCCTTTGCATAGCGCTCCTCGAGTGCCTTGATCTCGTCCTTCTTCATATCCACTGCGCAGAATACGAAATCTACGTCCTTTACGATGGAATCCATGTCGGCATTCAGGTCGCGGACGATCATGCCCTTGAGCTTCTCCGGCATCGGAACGGTCATTGCCCAGCGGCTGCCGACTGCTTCTTCATAGGTCTTGCCGGCAGATCTCGGGGATGCTGCGAGTACCTTGACATTGAACCACGGATGCTCCGCCAGCAGCGTTGCAAAACGCTGACCAACCATACCCGTTGCGCCGAGGATACCTACATTATACTGCTTCATAACACATTTCTCCTTACTTTCCAGCCGTTAGGACAGACGGATGAAAAAAAATTTAGGGAATATTGAAAAAACCGGTTGCAAACCGGTTCATCATGCGTTATAATAGAATTATTGGCTCATGCTGCCGATAGCTCTCCATCACACATGATGACAGTGCGTTACTTCTTCAGTAAAGCACCAGAGAGTTTTCTGCTCACGAAAGCTCCCTTCGGCAGCCTTGCCTTCCGCAGTTCTTCCACGGGCTGAGCGCCCTCGGAACTGCTACTCATCGCAGCCGCACCTCTATCCTATGTTCTATGATAGCATTTCCCGCCGGATTTGTCAAGAGGTTTGGCGAAAAATCTTCAAAGATTCACATTTTGTTCAGAACCTGTATCCACAGATTCTAAGATAGGAGATACCAATATGAAAAAATCTGATTTCTATTACGACCTTCCGGAACGCCTCATCGCACAGACGCCGATCGAGCCGCGCAACGCTTCGCGCATGATGTGCGTAGACCGTGAAACGGGCGAGGTGTTCCACCAGCATTTCTACGATCTGGGGAAATTCCTGCGTCCCGGCGACCTGCTGGTGCTGAATGATTCCCGCGTGCTGCCGGCGCGTCTGTACGGCGAGAAGGAAAATACCGGCAGCTTTGTGGAATTTCTCCTGCTGACGCAGCACGGCGACAAGGTGTGGGAGATCATCTGCCGTCCGGGCAAGAAATGTAAGCCCGGCGCACGCTTCGTATTCGGCGGCGGCAGGCTCCGTGCAGAAGTCCTCGAGGTCCTCGACGACGGCAACCGCATCGTGCAGTTTGAATGTGAGGGCAGCTTCTACGAGGCGCTCGACGAGATCGGTCAGATGCCGCTGCCGCCTTACATCACGGAGAAATTGCAGGACAAGGAGCGCTACCAGACGGTCTACTCGCGCGAGCTCGGCTCTGCCGCCGCGCCGACCGCCGGACTGCACTTCACAAAGCAAATGCTCGCAGAATTGCAGGCGCAGGGCATCCGGATCGCCTATGTGACACTCCATGTCGGGCTTGGCACATTCCGTCCGGTCAAGGAGGACGATGTCCTGAAGCATCATATGCACACGGAGCATTTCCTGCTACCGCAGGCGACCGCCGACCTCATCAACGAGACCAGGAAAGCCGGCGGCAGAGTCATTTCCGTCGGGACGACCTCCTGCCGCACGCTCGAAAGTGCCGCACAGCGCTGTGAGGGGGAACTGACTGCCTGTGAGGGGGACACGGATATTTTCATCTATCCGGGGTACGAATTCAAGGTGATCGACGGGCTCATCACGAATTTCCACCTGCCGGAAAGCACGCTCATCATGCTCGTTTCCGCATTCATGGGCTACGAGCATACGATGGCAGCCTACAAGACAGCCGTGGCTGAGGAATACAGATTTTTCTCGTTCGGCGATGCCATGTGCATCCTGCCCGGTCTTGCAAAGAGCGCTGA
>JAFPXW010000381.1 GCA_017394565.1 Oscillospiraceae bacterium
AGGGATGCTCGTCTACGAAGCGCCGTTTCTGGTGGATGGCATCATTGAGAAGATTCTGAAGGACAAATTATGGGAGGTGGACAAATGGCGATATCCTACGAAGAATTAACCACAAAGCATCCCTGCTATGCCCGCGGAAAACGAAACCATACCGGACGTATCCACCTGCCCATCAGCCCGACGTGCAACATCGAGTGCCGTTTCTGCGACCGGAGGATCAACGACTACGAGCAGCGCCCCGGCGTGGCATCCACCGTCATCCGGCCGGAGGAATCCATCGAGGTCATCCGCAAGGCGCTGGAGCTTTGCCCGGAGATCAAGGTCGCCGGCATTGCTGGGCCGGGCGATACACTTGCATCGGACTACGCGCTGGAAACGTTCCGGCTCATCAAGCAGCATTTCCCGGATCTGGTCAAGTGCATGAGTACCAATGGTCTGCTGCTTGCGGAGAAGGCGCAGGAGGTCATTGATGCAGATATAGATTCGCTCACCGTCACGGTCAATGCCGTCGATCCGGAAATTGAAGCGAAACTCAACCGCGGCATCCTCTGGCACGGCAAGCATTACACCGGCGTGGAAGCCGCAGAGATCCTCATTAAAAATCAGCTGGAGGGTATCCGCAAGGTCAGCGCCGCCGGCATCACGGTCAAGGTCAACACCGTGCTGGTCATCGGGATCAACGATCAGCACATCGAGGAGATCGCAAAGACCGTCAAAGCAGCCGGTGCTTCCATCTACAACATCATTCCGCTGATCCCACAGCATGAGCTGAAGGATTATCCCGCCCCGACCTGCGCCCAGATCGACGGCGCACGGGCAAAGGCACAGCAATATATCGACGTTTTCCGGCATTGTCAGCGATGCCGTGCGGATGCCATCGGTGTGCCGGGTGAAAAAGACTACGGCGACCAGATATGGCTCCGGCGCGTATCGCACAAGGATACATTTTCCCACGGCTAAGCAGATTTCACCCACGCAGGTAACAGACCTGCACCCTACCCGTACTGCACCGCCCGGCTCATAAGCGGTGCAGTACCTCCGTTTTGGAAACAAACAGGGCTTTCGGCCTAATATATCACATAAGGAGTAAGATTTATGGCAAAGGAACTCAGACAGATCGCAATTTACGGCAAGGGCGGTATCGGAAAATCCACCACCACCCAGAATCTCACCGCAGGACTGGTAGAACGCGGCAACAAGGTCATGGTCGTCGGATGTGATCCGAAGGCGGATTCCACACGACTGCTGCTGGGCGGACTTGCGCAGAAAACGGTACTCGACACCCTCCGGGAAGCAGGGGAGGACATTGAACTCGAAGATATCCTGAAGGAAGGCTACAAGGGCACACGCTGTGTGGAATCCGGCGGTCCGGAGCCAGGCGTCGGTTGTGCAGGACGTGGCATCATCACGTCCATCGGACTGCTGGAGCGGCTTGGCGCGTACACGGATGATCTGGATTATGTGTTCTATGACGTCCTCGGTGACGTTGTGTGCGGCGGATTTGCAATGCCGATCCGTGAAGGCAAGGCGAAGGAAATTTACATCGTGGCGTCCGGTGAGATGATGGCGCTCTATGCGGCGAACAATATCTCCAAGGGTATCGCCCGTTATGCCAAGCAGGGCGGCGTGCGGCTCGGCGGCATCATCTGCAACAGCCGCAAGGTTGACCGTGAACGTGAGCTGGTGGCAGCATTTGCTAAGGAACTTGGCACACAGCTCATTCATTTCGTACCTCGTGACAACGAAGTGCAGCGTGCGGAGATTCGCAAAAAGACCGTCATCGACTACAATCCGGAGGCACATCAGGCAGACGAATACC
>JAFPXW010000382.1 GCA_017394565.1 Oscillospiraceae bacterium
GAGCAGAAGGTGCTCCAGAAGGAAGCCGAAGCAGAGGCATTTTCCGAAATGGCTGGCGCTGCTTCCCAGAAGGATTATGAGACCTTCGAGCAGATCCAGACGGATGCGAAGGTCGATACCGAACTGCAGCGTCTGATGGCTGTGATGGGGCAGACCTCTCCGAATGTTGCCGGCGAGCCGACACTGGAGGAGCAGATTGCAGCCGCTGAGGCAGCCGCGGCAGCTGCCGCAGAAGGTGCCGTTGCACAGGCCGGCGGCGAAGGCTGATCCTTTGCATCAAAACAGTTTTCACATGAACGAGATCTCCCCCACGTCGGGGGAGATTTCTGAGTATTTATAGAAAAGTCGCAATATGGAGGTTTTTGCATGAACAACACACAGGCTGTCAAGGCGTTTTTCGAGGAGAATCAGTGGGAATTCAACGAGCAGGACGGCTGCTTTGAAAGCGGCGTTTCCCTGAACGGCGACATCGAGGGTGCCCTGCTTCAGGTCGATGCCAACAACGGCGGCATCGTGGTGCTGGCAGGGCTGGACTATGATGTTCCGTCAGAGACAACGATGGAGGTGCTGGAGCTTTGCAATCTCGTGAATATGCTCCTGCCGACAGGTGCCCTGTTCCTTGACGTGAGTGAGCGCATCGTGGTCTGCCGTCTTGGTCAGTATTACGGCGAAGGTAAGGCGGAAGCCAACGATGTCGGCGAGCAGGTGACCTTCTGCCTGGATATGATCGAGAAGGTCGCAGCAGTGATCACCGGACTCACGGAAGGTGACCTCACACCGGATGAAGCCGCAGAACAAATGCTGCGTCCGGCGGAATAACATTTTTGTTGCATAAGGAATCTGGATTTGCGAAATTTCTGAAATTCGTGTATAATAAAGAATGGTTTTGCAAATTGTAACAGTAAGTACAGGAGGTTCCTATGCAAAAGGAGATCGTCACATTTGGAAATTACGCCGGAAAGCCCATCGAATGGCTTGTTCTGGAACAGCAGGGGCGTCGGAAGCTTCTGCTGAGCCGATATGTTCTCGATGCGAAAAAATTCCTGCCCGACTGCATCTACACGAGCTGGGAGCGCAGCAGTGTGCGGAAATGGCTGGCAGAGGAGTTCCGGCAGGCGGCATTCACGGCAGAAGAATCCGCCCGTATCCAGACGACGAAGCACGAAACGGCATCAGAGCTTGCATCTCATACGGAAGCCGCCGCGGAAGATGCGATTTTTCTGCTGTCCGTGAAAGAAGCAGAACGCTACTTTCCGCGACCTGACGACCGCATCGCTCCGGCGGATGCAGTGGCTTGCAGGGAAAGCCGGGATCTTCGCGATTTCACAGCGCTTTTGCCGTTTTATCAGGGCGTGCGCGGCTGCTGGTGGTGGCTGCGTGACGGCGGTGCAGAGCCGAATCAGCGCTATATCGTCTGGTCGGACGGAACGTTCTGCGCAGAGGGGCACTATGTGAACTATGAGCGCGGCATCCGTCCGGCGCTCTGGATCGAATGAAATTTCACCGAATCATCGCGATTTAAGGAGGGAAACCCATGAACACAGACAGCCGGAAGGTCGTACTCATCGGCACAGGCATGGTCGGCATGAGCTTTGCATATGCGCTGGTCAATCAGGGCGGTGCGTGCAATGAACTGGTGCTGATCGACGTCAACAAGATCCGCGCACAGGGCGAAGCAATGGATCTGAACCATGGACTGGCATTTGCTAAAAGCAACATGAAAATATACGCAGGGGAATACAGTGACTGCCGCGACGCAGATATTGTTGTCATCGCTGCCGGTGTCGCACAGAAGGAAGGTGAAACACGCCTCGACCTGCTGCAGCGCAATGTCGAAGTGTTCCGCAGCATCGTGACACCCGTCGTAAAGTCCGGATTTGACGGCATTTTCCTGGTCGCAACCAATCCGGTGGACATCATGACGCGCGTGACCTACGAACTGTCCCGGTTCGGTGCATCGCGTGTCATTGGCACGGGTACCTCCCTCGATACGGCGCGTCTGCGGTATCTGCTGGGTGA
>JAFPXW010000383.1 GCA_017394565.1 Oscillospiraceae bacterium
GCAAATCGTTATTACGATTTGCAATAGCGCGTAGTATACGATATTGGGGTTATTGTTGAGTGAATTGATCTGATCCGTTTCAGAGAAACACCGCCTTCGGGGTAAAAGGCGGTGTTTCTTGCAAAAAACTGTTATGAGGTGAGCCTTATGAAATTTCATCAATGCAAAGCCATCCTCGCGAGCCTGATGATGGCAGCCAGCCTGCTCCCGTCGGCAGCGATTCCGGCCGCAGCAGCGGACGTGAGAAAATTCGACCTCGGCGCCAATGCGCAGGGCGGCTGGACAAAAGTCAGCGCCGGCGACGGCTACAATGCCGGACGCGGCTGGGGATTCAGCGGCAGCGGCGTGAAAAATGTCGGTGCTTCCGGCAGAAACGAGCTGAGCGATGCCGTGCAGTTCACGGACGGCAGAACGACGCTGAATATTGACCTGCCGATGGGACTCTACCGCGTGAAGGTCACCCTCGGCAACACCTCGCGCACGAGCGTCTACATGGAGAATATGCTCCAGATCGTCAACATGACCGGCAACAATGCCGTGGACGAGATCCTCATCCCTGTCACGGACGGGCAGCTCAATCTCCGCGCAGGTGCGGGCAAATCCGGTACGGCGTTTTCCATCAGCGCGGTCGAGGTCGAGAAAGTGTCCGACGATCCGACCTTGCCGTCGACCATCTGGCTATGCGGCGACTCGACCGTCTGCAATTACTATCCGCTGAACACCAGCGTGCAGGGCGGCTGGGGACAGATGCTCGGCCACTACGTTGACAAAAGCTGGAATATCCGCAATATGGCGGCTTCCGGGCAGTACGCCAAGGGCTTTCTCGATGCCGGTCAATTCACGCCGGTCGAGTACTACGGCAAGCCGGGCGATGTGTACATCATTTCCATCGGCATCAATGACTCGAAGTACTACAACGGCGAGGAGTACCAGAAATACATCACCGACATGACGCAGCGTGCCAAGAAGAAGGGCATGGAAGTCATCCTCGTCAAGCAGCAGGGCAGAAACGGCGATGCACAGCGCAATCCGCGCCTTGGCGGAAGATGGTTCGGCGGCGAGCTGGAGAATGTCGCAAAGCAGGAAAATGTCCAGATCGTGGATCTGTTCAATCTGTATCTCGACTACTGTATTTCGATCGGTGCGGATAAAACGAATCAGCTCTACATGAACGGTGACACCCTGCATCCGAACCGTGCCGGTGCGGAGAAGCTTGCGGAGCTGTTTTCCACGCAGTTCGGTGCAAAACCGGAGGAACCCGAACCGATGCACGGCGAGCTGATCCAGGATGTGCATATCCTCGATGCGGCGAACCAGAACCTCTGGACGATCGAGAACGGCATCCACACAGGCGACAAGGTATTCGGCGACCGTAATTTCACATTCACCTCCGTTCCGGACTATTTGCAGGATGCCGAAATGCTCCGCAGCGCGTGCGATTCCAAGAAATTCACAGGCGATCAGGCGACGTTTACTGTCGGGGAAGATGCGACCGTGTACCTCGGAGTGGATTCCCGACTGAATCCGCCGTCATGGCTTGGCATCTGGACGAAAACCACGGATACACTCATCGACGACGGCAATCCGGTCGTGACGTATGAGCTGTACCAGCGCGAGGTGAAGGCAGGCGAGAAGGTCACCATCGGCGTCAACGGCGACTACGGCACGGTGAATTATTTCGCCGCTGTCAAGCGCTATGAAGCCCCGACAGAACCGACGACCGAGGAGGAGACCACAGAGCCCACGACGGAGGAAGAAACCACCGAACCCACGACCGAACCGACTACCGAAGTCATCATCGAACCGCAGACCGTGACCGGAGATGTGGATGACGACGGAAAACTGGACGTAGCGGATCTGATCCTCGTGCAGAAATATCTCTTGTGCATCGACGGCATGACCGCCGAACAGCAGCAGACCGCCGATCTCGATCAGGACGGCACCGTCGATGTATTCGACCTTGCGCTGCTCAAACGGGAGCTGCTGAAATAATCGCAAACGTCTGGAGGGGGCATTGCCTCCTCCGTTTTTTTGTGTGATCTATACTACGCGCTAATGCAAATCGTAATAACGATTTGCAATCCGCCGTCTTTGACGGCGGGCGGCGCACAGCGCCGCAAAGCGCTCCGTTATACGCCCTCTGCCACCGCCACATAGTGGCTTTGGCGGCTGCTGCGCAGCCTGCAAAGCACAACTCTGTTGTGCATTGCAATAGAGGGCAGTATATCATAAA
>JAFPXW010000384.1 GCA_017394565.1 Oscillospiraceae bacterium
CATACGCAGTCCGCATTGGATTTCCTGCATAAATAGCCGTAAACCCGTACCGCCCGGTTCGGCAGTCCGATGTCATGAATATCAAATTTCTGATTCATCTGCTTCTCCTTTCGTCCGAATATCCCGCACACGCTTGATGTCCGGGAAGTCCTCCATCAGCTTGCCAAGCTCCTGCTCCAGCGGCACACCGACCGGTATCTTCTTGGATGGGAATTTCGCCGATACTGCTTTGAAAAGTTTCTCCCGTTCCATGTATGTGACCTTCCGCGCTCCCTTATCCGACAGCAGGTATGGCTCGTGAAATTCAATGCCCCACTTGAAATATAGCTTCAGCGGTGAGATCATCGGATGTGTGCCTGTTTTCATCACGATGAATGTGCCCTTCGGCAGCGATTTGAGCTCATCCACCATCATCAGTGGCCGCCCGATCATTTGCAGGGACTGCGACGAGTCCTTGCCGTGCGACACACTCCCGGAGAGGATGGTCTGTTCGCCCAATGCTTTGGACAGCGCCTCCGCCGACTGTGAATTAGGTGCAAACCCGCCGAAAACCGTAAGCTGTGTATTGTCCGTGATGATCTCCATGCCCTGTTTCCCGTAGGTCTGCTCGAGCTGCGCAAAGCTCTGGATGATGGCAACGATAGATATTTTTCGAGATCGACCTGCGGAGAACATCGCCTCCAAGCCGTCGATTTTGGGGAAGGTGCCGAGCTCATCGCAGTAGAACATGACACGGTTTGGAAGACTGCCGCCGTTCTCATCTGCGATCACCAGAATTTCTCGGTAAAGCTGCTGAATCAGCAGCGATACCATGAAATACTTTCATTGATCCTCTTCCGGGAGGATAATGAAAATCGCCGATTTTTCTGAGCAAAACTTCTCCGCATCAATTGCCGTTCCGAAGCAGAGCATCTGCTCTATCTCGGAATCCAGAAATGTATTCAGTCTCGACAGCGCCGTACTCATAACGGACATCATCGACTGATCGGCGGAATTGAGTGCAGCACCGGCGAGCCATTTCGCCTTATGCTCGCCGGGCAACTTATCCATCAACGATGAAAAATACATTTTCGGCTTGTCTTTGGGATTTGCTGGAGGGGGCTTTGCAATCAAGTCCTGTATCAACTTGAACACAGAAACGATGTGCCGATCCTCCTTTTCTCCAAACTCCGCAAGCAATAGGATCACGCTGGCAAGCAGTCCCTCCGCAGCATCATAAAAGTACGCATTCTGGCCATAATTTGCACTGTCTCCGCCGCCGATATTGATGATCGTTTTGGCAGTGATCTTCGCATATTTCTCAGCTTTTGCCTTCGCAGAGAGGTTGGTTTTGTCTGCCAGATACATGTCCATGTACTTGTTGACCAGATGCAAAATGTTGTTTTCATCCGACCTTGTGGGATTTCTTAAATCAAGCACAGAAACATGATACCCATAGCAATTTTTAGCGATATTTCCGTAATTCCGCGCCACGTCGCCTTTCGTATCGGTCGAGATGAACGACATTCCCGAGGCACAGGCAAATTCGATGTTGGGATACAAAAAATACGCCGTCTTGCCGACACCGGCTGCGCCGATCATCATGGTATGCACATCGCCCGTATCGACGAGCGCCGTGGTATGCTTGCCGCCCCTGCATCCGACGATCGTTCCCTGTACCTGCGGCAGATGTTCTCCTTTTCGCCACTGCTCCGGCTCGAAGGGGATCGTCTCATACGTCTTTTTGATTTCCGATCGTGTCGCCCACCGCGCCGTTCCGTGCTGCCCGTTTCCGACCTTGCGGGCTTTGATGCCATTCAGGGTATATTCGTCCAGCAGGTTCACCACAACCAGAAATACGATGAAGACTGCTGCGACTACGCCGATTGTGATCATTTGTCTTTCGTCCATTATTCTCCTTTCCGGGCTCACCCATACGCCATTGCAGGCGCTTCTTCCTCGCTTTCTACGCACACAGGTGCTGTGGTCAATGCCTCCTCTGTGCTGACCTTCACGGATGCCTCTCCCAGATCAAAGAGCTGTTTTGCCATTTGCACATACTGCTCCTGTGAGCCGGGCGTCTGCCGGAGTGCTTGGAGTGTCATGCTTGCTGTCTGGCGCAGATTCCGCATCTTCTGCTCCATACATGCCTTATCCGCATAGGGACGGTAGCCGCTTTTCATCCGCTGCCGCAGCTGCTCGAACCCTGCCGCATAGCCGCCGCGCTGCAAAAAGAACGCCGAGCCTGCAAGTGCAAGCCCTGCGAGTTTCGGGAAATTCTGTTCATGATGTGCTTGGTGGATCTCTCGCGGCAAATCCTGCACCGCACACATTTCTGGCTGCAAATTCTCCGCCAGTGTCAGGAATGCTTGTAGTCTCGGATGTGGTTCAGCCGGAATATATTCTGCCCCGTGCTGGTATTTCAGCACCTCATTCCAATCCTTCAAGGACGGTGAAAACCGCTTGACACAGCCATATCCTTTCTCGCAGAGAATATCCCGGATACGGTCAGCACCGTCGATACCGCCCGCATCATTGTCGGTGCAAAGGATGATCTCCTGCAAATTCGGATGTACTTCCAGCGCGTGCAGCAGCGGATGTTCGTACACACCGTTCAGGGCAATGTAGCTGTGCTGCTGCCAGTCGTTCGGGAATAGTGTCAGAAATGACAGCATGTCGATGGGTGCTTCAAACACATAGATACGCGGCGACGTTCCGAAATGCGAGAACGAATATCTCGTATCCGACCCGCCGCAGGTCATACGGAAGCTCTTTCCGACAGTCGTAGTGGAGCGCTTATGCGCCTGCCGCGGAACACCGTTCTCATCCAGTCCGAGGAACACGGCGTTGTGGAATTTTGCGTCCTCGTAGAGCGTATGGGCGTGCGCAAAATGGCTGATGATCTCGGGCGCGATAAAACGGTTTTTCATGAGATACGCATAGACTCGCTTCATGTTTGCGTTCCGTTCCGGGACAACAAATTCGATCTTCGGCGGCGGCTTGGCGGCAGGCGGCGGTGTCAGGCTGCCGAGCGTACCGCCAAGCAGGGCTGTCATCGCCTCCTGAAACTCCATCCCGTAAAACCGCTTCATGAACTGCACCGGTCCGCCGCCCACGCCGTTCTTGTGGTCGAACCAGCGGCTGCCGGAGATGCTGATGCTGTCATGCTTGCCGGCGGCATCCTCGTAGACAAAGAAGCACGTTCGCCCCGCCTGCCGGATCGTCTCGCCCCGCATCCGCAGGAACTCTGCAAGGTCGATGCTGTTCGCCTGTTCCTTTTGTTCTTCGGTAAATCGGATGTATTGCATAAAAAGCCCTCCCTTCGCTATTCAAGACAGTACATATCATGCCGCACCAGAGAACTGTAATAGCTGTCGATGGTGGTCGGTGCATTGTACAACGCTGTGATAAGATATGCCTTGATATTGCGGATCTTCGTTGTCACCCTTGCAAGGCAGTCAAACACATACTGGATATGCTCACTGCCGATCTTCATGAGCCTCGATTTCACCACCTCTGCCGCCATTGGCTGCCCATGAACACGGATCGGATGTGTGGAACAGGCACACTCCGTCATGATCTCCACGATGCCGTCAAGCTCCTCCTGAGAGCCGCCGATCTTCTCCTTGTCGGCATAGCACTCCGCAAACCAGTCGTAGTCGATGTTCTCCTTGATCTGCTCCCTGGATCGATCCATCGTATCTGCATCGGATGGATCTGATTGGATTCGTCTCACTCTATACGTCTGATTATTATGATGTGGGACTTGTGCGGATGGAAACGCCGGTGTTTCGATTTGCGGCATTCTGCGTTCCGGTATCTCCGGTTCGGAATACCCTGCATGATGATTTTCATCATCCGCAGGCGGCTCGATGAACTGCATCACGAAAATGATGTCAGGCTTGCCGAGACCGATGTGCTTCTTCCGGATCAGCCCGACCTCCTCCAGCTCGCGCAGTGTCTTGACCGCCTTCTGTGCCCCGACGTGGAGTACCTGTTGAATTTCAGCATTCTTGAAATGGATGTAGATATGCCCGTCTGCATCCTGCCATCCGTTCATGAGGGACAGGCGCGTGCGGTCGAGGAGCAGGCTGTACAGGAGCTTTGCATCATTGGAAAGCCCTGCAAACTGCGGCTCTGTGAACAGCATGACGGGGAGCTTCATGAAGCGGATGTCCTGCACGGAATCGGCGTAGAAATACTCAAACATAATGATTCTCCTTTGCATTTTGATAATAAAAATGCAGCCTGTGAGGGCTGCTAATTGGCTATTGAAAAAGAAACTCCGATGTGCTATAATGAAATCACAACACATCGGAGGTTTGGATCTATGGAACTTCTCGATCACGCAAGAACTAATGGAGGAAGCCAATGAGAATACTGATCCTGCGGCACGGTGAGCCTGATTATGCCCGTGACTGCCTGACTGAGAAAGGCATCGAACAGGCGAAGCGCCTCGGCTACCGTCTGGCACATGAAACCATCCGGGAATTCTTCACCTCGCCGATGGGCAGAGCGCAGGAGACCTGTGCGGAGACCCTGCGGCTGTTTCCCGGTCAGGAAGCAATCGTCTGTGACTGGCTGCATGAATTTGACCTGATGTGGACAAACCCGAACACCGGGAAGCAGGAAGCCGTCTGGGATGTTCCGCCGGATCAATGAACAGAGATCCCGGCGTTGTCTGAAAAGGACGGCTGGTATCGGCACCCTGCGATGCAGGTCGCGGGCATGGAAGATCGCATTCTGGCAGTAAACGCCGGAGTCGATGCTGTTTTAGCCAGATATGGGCTGATCCGTGAAGGCGGGCATTATCGCGTGCAGAAAAATTGCAGCGATACGATCGCACTGTTTTGCCATTATGGAGCAATGTGTGCTGTCACTTCGCATTTGCTGCATATATCCCCCATGATTCTGTGGCAGGGGACGAATGCCGACCATACGGCAGTCACGGAGCTTTGCACCGATGACAGATTCGGCAGCGTTGCCAATTGGCGCATCAACACATGGAATGACACGCATCACCTGACAGAGCAGACAAGCGGTCTGCATTTGCAAAGTTCCTTTTAGGATCTGCGCTGCTAAGATAAACCAAATTGATATTCAGAGGTACAGAATTATGGCAAATCATTATCAATTGATCGACGAAACAAAGTGGGAACGTTCTATGCACTGCATGATCTTCAGAAACAGCGTTGAGCCGGCTTTCTGCGTTACTTTTGAAGCGGATATTACCAATTTCAAAAGGAAGATCAAAGAACAGGGCTTTTCTTTTACGATAGCGATGGTCTATGCGGTCTGTAAAGCTGCCAATGAGATCGAGGCTTTCAGATACAGATTTCTTGATGGCAAAGTTGTTTTATTTGACAATATTGATACCGCATTTACCTATCTCAATGATGAGACCGGATTGTTTAAGGTCGTCAATGTGCCTATGATAGATAATATCAAGGATTATGTGGCGTTAGCGACTAAGACCGTAAGGGAACAGAAAGAATATTTTACTGCACCACTGGGGAATGATGTGTTCCAATGTTCCGCTATGCCGTGGGTCACTTATACGCATATCTCTCACACGAACTCCGGTAAGAAGGATAATGCTACACCCTTATTTGACTGGGGAAAATACTATGAGAAAGATGGCAAGTTCTATATTCCAGTTTCCGTACAGGCACATCACTCATTCGTAGATGGTCTGCATATTGGTTTATTTGTTGAGAAGCTGCAAAGATTCTTCGATGAATACTAAGAGCCTTGATGGTCCAGTGATTCAACATACGATCTGGCAGCACATCACCTCGACCCCC
>JAFPXW010000385.1 GCA_017394565.1 Oscillospiraceae bacterium
AGATAGCCGGCAGACGGCGAAATTTCCTGCACCGTGTAATTACCGCAGGGGTAGGAATTCGTTTTGAAATAGCCGCTTTCATCGGTTGTGTAGGTATCCACCAGTTCGCCGTCGTGGTACAAACCATACACCGCACCGACAAGCATCGCATCACCCTGCGCTGTGATCTTCTCGGCATCGGTCTTGGTGACTTCGGCGGTGAACTTCTTCAGCTTATTTTCAAACGTTACATCCGTTGTGGCATCCGCGGTCAGCGTTACTTCATTGTCTGCCGGAATGACATAACGGATCGGTACATCCTTCTCAGAAACCGTGTACACAATTTTCGCATCGTTGCTGTCAAAAACCGGAATGTCCGTCAGCACAGCAATGCCGTCCGAGTCGGTCGTAATATCGTAAGAATTACCGCCGCCGGACACGACAAAATGCCGGTCACCGTTCTGGAAATCCTCCGACTGCTTATTGATCTTGATGCTGCCCTTTTTCAGTTCATTCTGAAAATTCGTGGTCACAGTCAGGTCAGCATCGCCGTCCGTCAGCACGATTTCCTGTGCTTTTGGAGTGACGTAACGCTCGGCAACATTGACCTCGGACACTGTGTAAAGAATCGCATCCCCGGCGGTCATGTCATAGACATTCAGCCCGTCTAACTCCGCCACACCGTTCGCATCGGTCTTGGCAGAAATGCAATGCTCCGTGCCGCCGTCCGTCCAGGTGAGCTGGAACTCCTTGTCGGAAATCTGCCCATCTTCCGCCGTTTTGTTGATCTTGATGCTGCCGGACGTAATGTCCTCCGGCACGTTAATGTTCGCATTCGGATCGAGCGTGAACACCTCCGGATTCAGGTCATAACCGGTCGGCGCACTGATTTCCTTGACGTAATACACACCGTTCGGCAGCGTGATCGAACCCGTGCCATCCTCGCCGATCGTGATCTCACCGACCTTATTTTCACAAGCAGAATCGACATAAACGCCATACACTGCCTTCGTCCCATCAATGGGCGATGTGCCGCTGATCTTCACGGAATTGTCGGTGGACAGTACCTTTGTGATACTGAATTTCACGTCATTCTGCGTCACTCGGAAGGCGTACATATTCAGCGCCGAAGTCTTTTTACCGGTCGTCTTGTTGTTGATGACCACACCCTCCTGACCGTTCGACTCAATGCGCCAGTGCGTGCCGCCGTCGCCGGTGCCGTCACCGACCGTCTTATCATTAATGAGCGAATCCGGCACACCGATGGTATGCAGATACGTCACAACATCGTCACGGCTGTCAAATTCACCCATATAGATCCATGAGTGGTTAATATCGTTCGGAATCTCGGCAATAACGACAGAGCCTGGCGTGATGGTCGAGCCGTCCGCACACTCCCAATAGGGACGCTCTGTGGTCTTGATGCCAGCCTTTTCTATGTCGATTTGTGAGGTCACGCCGTCATAGGTGATGGTGCAGGAATCGTCGCAGGATAGCCAATGTTCGGTATCGACCGGTACCGGATTGTTCCAGTCAAAACCTGTGGTCGAGTAGCCGAGGTGCGTCAGGCTGTAATAGATCAGACCGGAGCAGTCGATGCCCTGATTTCTGATCGTACTCTCGTCCAGCGGCTTGTAGCTGCCCTGATAATAGATTCCGCTGTAGCCTTTCTTGCCGAAGCCGTACTTCGTGCCGAGGAGCGTCGCCGCCTGAGCGACCAGCGCATCGGTCGTGGGAAATGCCGGATTTTCCGTCACATCGGCAGCAGCGACAGGAATCGCCGGCAAATTGCCGAGCATGGAAAAAGCGCAGATGCCTGCGAGGACACCTGCGCCAATTTTCTTTGCAGTTGATTTGAAATTGTTCATTTTTTCTCCTTTTCCTAAAATGCGAAAGAGCCGAAATATCGGATCTTTCATAGAATTTGTGATTTAATTCTTCTCGCCGAACATCTCATCATAACGGTAGTTACTGAGCATCTCCGCACCGCCAATATGATGCATTTCCATGTCAATGACCTCCGTAAATCCGGAATTATACGTCAGGAATTTCTGCCCCTGCGTATCCAGAATAAACCAAATGCCGTCCACCTGCACCGTGTTCGCAACGTGTCCGTAAAGCTGTGCATCCGTCCAGACGATATAGCAGGGAAGCCCGATCTCTTGGCATTTCTCAAACGTCTGGCAGGCGTAGTTCACACAAGTTCCATGCCCGTTTTCGAGCATATATTCGTAGACTTCCAGTGCTTTGTCGTAGTCGGATTGCACCGATTCTGCGGTGGTTTCCTCGGTCGGTTCTGTTTCAGGCTCGGTCATTTCCGTTTCTGTGATCTGTTCGGTTTCGGCTGGTACTGTTTCAGCCAAATCGCTTGGTTCTGTCATGGCGGCTTTGGCGGTCGTTTCCGGTTCCGTGGTTGTTTCCTCGGTGGTTATCTCCGTGAACAACTCGCTCTGCACCGGTTCGTCAGGGCGTTCCGGTGGATCCGCCTGCTCCGCGGCCGGCGTTGTTTGGTCAAGTAGAAACATCGGCACATTGGTGCTTTTTACCTCTGTGGATTCCGGAACTGTCTGAATCGCGTTCATCGCTGGCGTTTCGGGATACTCGCAGTATTCGCCGTCATAGCAGCCGGTCAAAAGCATAACGGACAGTAGCATTGCTGGCATCATTCGTTTCATGGTGGAAACCTCCTTCGCTTTTTATTATCACCACCATATCATAAAACGAGCCGAAAGTCCAGCGTTTTCGGAGTTTTTCCTGATTTTCTCCGTAACCACCAAATCGCACAGTTATTTTACTGCACTATGCCATAGTCCGCACTGATTTACATAAATCATCCCCCCCTCTCACGTCTGGCTGAAGTCGAGTGCTTCTGCTTCTTCCTCCGAAAGCTCCAGGCTACCACGTTCCAGATAAATCAGCGGATAGCGGAACTGTTCGGAAAACTGCTCCATCTGCTCATCCGTCAGCGAAACAGAAATACGCTCTCCCTCGTCATTTTCGCCATCACCCACGATCAGAAACGTACCATGGACAAGGCAATCTCCGACCATCCGGTTCGGCGCATAGTCCTTGAACAGAAATTCCTCATCGCAGTACACCAGCGCCTTGTGCGCCGGATCAAAATAGATCGGCTCGATCAAGCCGCCGACAGCGGATTGCAAGGCTTTCAGTTCATCCCGAATCTCCGCGCGGTACACCTCTTTCTCCGGCTCGCAGATCAGCACCTTGAGCATATCCGCGTGATCGGTTTTGTCAATGTCAAAGCCGATCTTCTGAAACCCGAAGCTGTCACAAAAATAGAACCCCTTGTTCTTGCCGCTGCAAATTTCCACCACATCGCTGACAGACAAGCTGCGTCCAACATAACCGGGAGGATGCCTGCAATTGCACAACGCGTATACTTCCTCCAGTGTTTTGCAGTTCACAGTACCGCCGTAAATTTGCTGATAAGTTGAGGCATCTACACCGCCAAACTGCTGCGTTTCTTCATAATTCCTGAATCGCTTCTGCGGCTGCTCCGTATCATCCCTGATCTGGAAAATGCGGATCTGCATCTGCGGCAGCGCATCATACGCCTTGCACACCTCCCGGATAAACCCATCCAGCACCGCCGGATGTGCATCGCAGACATAGCCTGCAAATTCCTCCCTCGGCAGCCAGACGGGAAGGACGGTATTCGCCCACTTCCGGTTGCTTGCGGAAAACCGCCCGTCATGATCCTTATATTTCACAGTCGCCGCCAGCACCCACATCGTGCGGTCAAAGCCGTAATTCTGGATCACTGGCTGCTCACTGCCGTCTGCAAGGTGCATTCCGTCAAAATGCTCGCGGATCGTCTGTTCAATGGCTCTGGCGCACTCTGTGTTCAGCTTTTTGCTTTCTCTCCACAGCGTGATCTCGCCCAGTTCTCTGGCATCTTCACGGCTTTTGCTATAGACATTCATGCTGTATCATCCTTTCGTAAATTGTTAGGATTCATCAAGAAAACCTTCGCAGAAGCGTTCCCGACATTCCTCACATAAATCGTTGCCCTTATCATCCTCATTCGGAGGATAAATCGCAACCTGCAGCTTTCCGGGCATGACCGTGATCGTCACATCCACCAACTGCCCGTCCTCAAAATACACGCCCGGAATCTCCAGCGCACCGCTGTCATTGATAAATCCGGTCGTGATGATCGTATTTTCCATCTGCAACACTCCTTTGTTTTTTGAACTTGGTTTCACAAGCTGCCGCAGCATCTTGTGAAACCGGTTCTCATTCATCTATATCCAAAAGCGGCAGCTGCTGGTATGCTGCCGCTTGTAATTTTGCTCGCTGCGCTGTATCATAATTGGAAATAAACAGCTCTTGATATTGACATCCGGCATCATAACGCTGCCGCAGATTATTGGTGCGCAGGGCGCTTTCGATCCAAATGCCCGGATCTGACCATAGCGCCCTGATCTCCGGACAGTCATTGTAGGAGATCAGAAATTTACCCTGACACGCCATCAGCGCGTCATGCAGCCGGACGTGGTCTTTTCTCCCGAAATCCACATCCTTGTAAAAGTTCTCCGTCATGTAGTACGGCGGATCGCAATAAAAAAAGCTGACCGGTCTGTCATACAATTCGATCAGTTTTTGAAAATCCAGATTCTCGACAACGACCGTCTGCAATCGCGCTGCACACGCATCGATCAGCGGAAATCTCGACCATAGCGGATAGGGCTTCGGATTGAATCCCCTGAGCATATGCCCGTAGCTGTACATGACCATCGCGTAGAATTTCGCTGCCCTGTCATAGTTATGAAATCTCGCAAACAAGCCACGTTTATGAAGTCCCACCAGCCATCGGTAGTCCTCACGGGCATCCAGATAATAGCGCAGCTTGTATTTCAGCTTATCCGGGTTATCCCGTACACAGCGGAACAGGTTGACCAGATTGCTGTTGTAATCATTGTAAACCTCAAAGCTCTGCGGCGGCTTGTAGAACAGCACCCACCCGGCACCGCCGAATACCTCGATATACCTTTCATATTCCAATGGAAAGCGAGCGACCACTTCCTCCCGAAGCGCCTTTTTGCCGCCCACCCATGTCATAAAACTATCCATTTACCTCCCATCCGCCGTCCGAACGGCAGACAGGAAATGCCTCACTCATCCTGACGGCTCTCACCTCGGTTCTTGATTTTTGATTGAATGCTTGCAAAGATCAGTCCTTTCTGCTCTGCGTACCCGACCGTCTGATTGACCTCACGGCGCAGTTGCTTGTACTGCCTTGCGGACAGCACAACTTTCGCCTGACGAAGCAGATCGGGGATATGCTCTCCAGTGAGGCAGAAGCCCTCCCGAAGTTGGTTGCGGTTCCTGTGCATAAGCCTCCTCCTTACGTTGTACTTTTATTTCTTATCTTGATTGCAGTTCATCACTGCACCCCCAAGTCCATTTCTTCCTCCGGCTCCTCATCGACCGAGGTCACGTTGACATACTCCATGATGATGCCCAGCGCCTCATCATAGCTGTGGTCTCGGAGGAAATGCGGCTGCTCATTTCTTTAGCTTGCTCCGGCATCCCGGCACGGCGCAGCGTCTGTGATGCAATGCCGATCAGGTTGAACACATTGCCGTTCTGACCGATCAGCGGACAATCCGGCTTTTTCTGCTCTGTGATCTGCTCTTTTTCCTCGCCCTGACCGGAATCCTGCGCCATATATTCCTCAATATTCATGGAATCCCCAGTGTAGTTGTAGTCGTTTTCATCGACATAGCGTCTGCCGTTATTGGTGAGGAGAATTTCCTTCCGACACAGGATCGTACCCCAGAAATTCACCATGACAGACGGCGCGATCTCACAAATATCGCCCTGACAATCGTCATCATGCCGGAGCGAATAGGCGTGCAGCCCCTCCGGAACAGTCGTTCTGTCTACTCGCATATCCGTGAACAGCACCGTCTGTCCGAGCATCTCCATTGTTTCATAGGGCAGTTCATAAGCGTTATACGGTTTCATTTACAT
>JAFPXW010000386.1 GCA_017394565.1 Oscillospiraceae bacterium
ATGATCATGACGAGCATGAGCATCATCATGAGCATGGCGAGAACTGCACCTGCGGCTGCCACGATCATGACCACGAGCATCATCACCATGCCGACGATGTATTCCAGAGCTGGGGCGCGGAAACGACTCGTCAGTACACCACCGAGGAGATCCAGAGCGCTCTGGAGGCATTGCAGGATGCCGAGAAGTATGGCACGATCCTGCGTGCAAAGGGCATCGTAGCCGGCACAGACGGTCAGTGGATCCATTATGATTACGTTCCCGGCACACCGGATGTCCGCCACGGCTGCGCTGCTACCATCGGCAGACTGTGCGTCATCGGCGCTGACATCAAGGAGGATGCGATCAAGGAGCTGTTCCAGGCGTAAACTGCATCGTGCGCAGTTTCCCCGTGTGCGGTGCGCTGCTGATCTGATCGGACAACCGCCGCGCCGCGGACTGCGCACTTTCCCTATTCCCGAAAGGAGGCATTCCATGCCTAACATTCAGAATCAGAATGATGACATTCCGGTTTACCTGTTTGTCGGCTTCCTCGAAGGCGGCAAGACCAAATTCATTCAGGAAACCATGGAAGACAAGCGCTTCAATAACGGCGAGCGCACCTTGCTGCTCGTCTGTGAGGAGGGCATCGAGGAGTATGATATGTCCTCGTGGCCCTCTAAAAATGTCGTGATCCGCACCATCGAGGAGCAGGAGGATTTCAACGAGGACAACCTCAAGGCCATCCTCAAGGAATCCGGCGCCACCCGTGTCGTTCTCGAATACAACGGTATGTGGACGATCCAGGATATGTTCGAGAACCTGCCGATCGAGTGGGCGGTCTACCAGGCCATGTGCTTCGTCGATGCGAACACCTTCCTGAATTACAACCAGAATATGCGTTCCCTCGTGGTCGATAAGATCAATGTAAGCGAGCTTGTCGTTTTCAACCGCTTCAATACCAAGACGATGGACAACGTGGAATTCCACAAGATCGTCCGCGGTGTTTCCAGACGTACCCAGATCGCGTATGAAACAACAGACGGCGAAGTCGCTTATGACGATATCCAGGATCCGCTGCCGTTTGACATCACGAAGGACGAATTCACCATCGAGGATCAGGACTATGCCCTGTTCTACCGCGACATCATGGAAGAACCCGACAAGTATCAGGGCAAGACCATCACCTTCCGTGCCGCTGCTGCGCGTGATCCGAAATTCCCGAAGGGCGTGTTCGCTGCCGGCAGACACGTGATGACCTGCTGTGTGGAGGACATCCAGTACTGCTGGCTCGTGGCAGAGTGGGAAAAGGCAGAAATGCTCGAAAACCGCCAGTGGATCCGCGTGACCGGCAAGATCAATATCCAGCGCCACAAGCTCTACAAGGGCAAAGGCCCTGTGCTTCAGGTGCAGGCTGTCGTCCTGACCGAAGCGCCGGAACAGGAAGTGGCAACGTTCTATTAATGCAGGAGAAACCGGCATGAAATGTCAAAATACCGGAAAATTCGCAGCACTGCTCCTTGCAGGGATCCTGCTGCTCCCCATATCCGCCATGCCTGTCCGCGCGGCAATGTTTACGGAAAACGCGGCGGCATCGGATTATGAATTCGAGACCGACGGTGTCACATGGTATCTCGGCAGTCCGACTGCGACCGCCGTTTACCTGTCACATTGTGTCACCGACCAGACGGAAATTACGATCCCGACGGAACACGACGGGCTTCCCGTCCGGCTTGCCAGTGACTTTTTCGGCAAGTCCTCCGACACGATCGCATCGGTCACGGTCAAAGCTGACAACACCTACTACACCGCCAGGGACGGCGTGCTGTTCAATGCCGCCATGACGGAGCTGATCGGCTATCCGCGCGGAAAGACCGATTCCGCCTATGCGATCCCGGAGGGTGTCAAGACCATGCGGTCAAGTGCCATCATGAACAACGCCTTTCTGCGCCGTGTGGACATTCCGGCAAGCATGACCTCCGGTATCCCGTTCAGCGGATGCCCCAAGCTTTCCATCATCAATGTGGCGACGGAAAACACACGGCTTTCCGTCGTAAACGGAATGCTCATCGACAATGATCAGCACGAGATCTGCCGCCGTCCGCCGCAGACCGTTCTCACGACCTGCACCATACCCGACGGCATCGAACGGATCGGCGCCGGCGCCTTCATGGACAATACGCGCCTCCGTTCCCTGACGCTGCCGGACAGCGTGAACAGGATCGAGGACGATGCCTTCAACGGATGCAGCCAGCTCACCGACATCAACATTCCGGACGGTGTGCAGCTCCTGTGCAACCGCGTCTTTGCCGGATGCACAGCGCTCGCTGCGATCACGATCCCGGACAGCATCACGCATATTTCCAACGGCGCATTCCAGAACTGCGAAAGCTTGCAGGAAGTCACCATTCCGGCATCGGTGAACACCATCTCGAGCGGCGCCTTCAGCGGTATGACGAACCTGCAAACCATCACCATCCTGAATCCGGAGATGCAGTTCAGCACGCAGAACATTCCGGTCATCTGCAATGCCTACGACACCGAAACCCAAACCGGCACCTTCACCCTGACCATCCGCGGACACGAAAATTCGACCGCGCAGACGTATGCCGGACAATACGGCATCGCGTTCGAGGTGCTTCCGCCGCCGTATACCCCCGGTGATGTCGATGAGGACGGCGCTGTCAGTGCCATTGATGCGGCGCTCGTGCTGACCTACGCCGCCCAAAGCGGCTCCGGCGAACCGGAGGAGCAGTCCGAAACATGGCGGAATGCTGCCGATTACAACGAGGACGGCGCCATTGATGCTGTCGATGCTGCCGGTATCCTGATCGCTGCAGCGGCTGCCGGTGCAGGAAATGAATAAAATATCATGCTAACAAGGAGGAATTCCCATGCCTTTTATCAACGTCAAGACCAATGTCCCGATCTCCCGTGACAAATGCGAGGACATCAAATCCGCACTCGGCAAAGCGATCACTGCGCTGCCGGGCAAATCCGAACAGTGGCTCATGGTCGGCATCGAGCCGGATCAGGTTTTATATTTCCAGGGGCAGGACGATCCGTGTGCCATGGTGCAGGTGCAGACCTACGGCACGAATGCACAGGGCACCGACACCCTGACCGCACAGATCTGCGAGATCCTCAACAAGGAGCTCTCCATCCCCCAGAACCGCACCTACGTCAGCTATTTCGGCACCGCCAACTGGGGCTGGAATGGGGGAAACTTCTGAGCGAATCAGGAATTAGGAGTTAGAAATGAGGAATGATGTGTCTGCTTCGCAGACAATTTGAAATCAGGCATTCTAATTGAAAAACTCTCAGCGATAGGAAACCATTCCTTAGCTGAGAGTTTTTTCATTTCTCATTCCTAATTCCTCATTGCAAAAACGCTCCCCATGTGCTATAATAGAAACGTACCCCATCCCCCGAAAAGGAGTGAAACGAATGGAAAACCTGCTGCGGCTTGACTGTGCTTGTGTTGCGCAGATGAGCTATCTTTTATGTCAGAACGAAACGCCGCTGATCCGGAGCATTTGTGTGCAGAATCTCACCGATGCGCCCTTGACGGATGTCAGCGTGCGTCTGCAATGTGTGCCTGCCTTCGCGGAGGAATTCACCCTCAGCGTCGGCACACTTCCTGCCGGAGAGCTTTACGAGGCATCGCCCGTGAATGTCATTCTCCTGCACGATTTCCTGCGCAGCGTCACCGAACGCACCCACGCGCAGGTGCTTTGCGAAGTCACCGGAAACGGCACGCTGCTCGCTTCCGATACCATTGACCTCGACCTCCTGCCCTACGATCCGCAGGCAGCCAACCGCCCTGTCACCCGACAGGAGCTCTGGGAACGCAAGCTTCTTGACCTGAGCCTGCGCAATCCCTTGCTGAATTTCCGCGCCGGTTCGTCCAGCGTGCAGCTTCTGACTTCCGATCTGTCTGCCATCGAGGACGAAATGGCAAAAGGCGAGGACGTGAAGCTTCTGCCCGTCCCGGAGGAATTTCATCCGGTGCAGGACGAATCCAAACTCTACACCCTGCCCGATGCGCCGGAGGAAGCCGCTGCGTTCGCACAGCAGGCGTTCAAATCCCACAAACTCTGCACGTTCGTCAGCGACACAGAGCTTCAGAAAGTCCTCAAGAAACTCCATCGTGCCGCCAAGGTCAGCCTGGAGGAAAACGGCGCAAATACACTCTATCTCGCACTCGGCTTCCTGAAATGGTTCGAGACTGAACGCTCGGCACGTCCGCGGTATGCGCCGCTGGTGCTGATCCCTGTCGATCTCGTGCGCCGCATCACGGGGCAAACTTACGCTTTGCGTGTGCGCGATGAGGATACGCAGGTGAATATCACGCTGCTCGAACTCCTGCGGCAGGATTACGGCATCCGCATCGACGGACTCGATCCCGTGCCGGAAGATGAGAACGGCATCGATCTGCCGCTGATCCTCGATACCTTCCGCGCCGGCATCGCCAGACAGCAAAACTGGGAGATCGTCGACCTTGCGTTTCTGGGGCAGTTTTCGTTCAGCCAGTTCATCATGTGGAACGACATCCGCAACCGCAGCGCGGAACTTGCCTCGAACAAGATCGTGGCATCCCTGATCTCCGGCGCACTCGAATGGTCGCCGCAGACCGCCGACCTCACGCCGGCACAGCTCGATGCACAGGTCAGGCCCTCGGATATGGCAGTCCCGACCAGTGCGGATTCCTCCCAGCTTGCGGCAATTTACGCGGCTTCCAAAGGCGAAAGCTTCGTCCTGCACGGCCCGCCCGGCACCGGCAAATCCCAGACCATCACCAACATGATCGCCAATGCCCTGTGGAACGGCAAGTCCGTTCTGTTTGTCGCAGAGAAAATGGCGGCGCTGTCCGTGGTGCAGAAGCGTCTGGAGAAGCTGGGACTCGCTCCGTTCTGTCTGGAACTCCATTCCAACAAAGCCCAGAAACGCGCCGTTCTGAGCCAGCTGGAAGCTACCCTCCAGGTCGGCCGTGTCAAGTCACCGGCAGCATTTGAAGCCGCTGCGGATGACCTCCATCGCCGCCGCATGGAGCTGGACGGTGTGATGACCGCCCTCCACGAACGACAGCCGGTCGGAATGTCGCTGTACGATGCGGTCAATGTTTACGAGCGTCTTTGTGATTCGCACGGAAAACTCGAACTTTCGCCCGATTATGCAAACACCAGTGTCGCAGATCATGCGGCTGTCAGGGAACTGCTGGGACGCATCTGCGCTGCCGACAAGGAACTCGGCGGCCTGGCGGCGTCCCCTCTGCGCAGGTATTGCCGGACGGAGTATCTGCCGGACACGCGCGATGCATTTGCGAAAGCCGTCGGCTCGCTGAAAACCGCACTTTCTGCGGCGCAGGAAAGCTGGAACGCTCTTGCCGCCGACCGCGGACTCGATGCGCAGATCGGGCTGCATGACTATCGAAACACCCTCGAAGTGCTGCACATTGCGGCACAGGGCGAATACTTTCCGGCGGAAATTGCCGGAAAGAGCGCGGTTTCTGACCGGAGCGCGGAACTCGATGCGCTCTTTGCGGACGGACGCAAATGCCAGAAATTGATGAGCGAGATCATGGCGAAATTCGACAGCACCGTCCTTTCCGTCAATGGCGAAAAAGCTAAGCTTGAATGGAAAACGAACGAGCAGAAATGGGCACTTCCCAAAGCCCTCGGCCGCTCCCGGCTGCTCAAATCACTGCAAGTCCACGCGAAAACCGCCGGCACTGTGACCGCCGAAAATTACATCGCCATCTGCGACCGGCTCAGTGAACTGAGTAGCCTGCTCGGCAAGCTTGCGGCAGCGGACCAGAGCCTTGTATTCGGATTCGGTGCCATGTGGCAGCGCGATCAATCTGATTTTGACCAGCTTGATGCCTGCCGTGCCGGAACGCTCACACTCCGCAAACAGCTTGCTGCTCTGCACGATCCGGCCCTTCCCGAAGCCCTGCATCAGCCGGCTTCCGGATGCCTTGCCAAAGCTGTCGAAGGCAAGACGCAGCTTGACCATGCGCTCCTTGACTTGCAGGAGCATTTCGCCGTCCGGTTCGGGGACGAGGACTTTGCATCGCTCCTAAACGCCGCAGACGGCTTCCTGAACGGACTGTCCCTCCTGCGCGAACGTTCCGCACTCGAAGCACTCCTGCAGGAACTCGAACAGCGCGGTTTGGGCGAACTTTCGGCAAAATACCGCACCGGCGAAGTCGATGCCGCCTCCCTTGCGGAGGTATATGACAGTGCGGTGAGCTATGCGGTCATCCGTCAGGCGCTTTCTCAGCATCCGGAACTGAACCGTCTGTCCGGCACACAGCTTGATGTCAGCACCGAGGAATACCGCAAGGCGGCAGACCGTTTTGCGGCGCTCACGATCCAGGAACTCGTGGCACGTCTGTCGGCAAAAATTCCTGCTGCCGGTGAAGCGCTCCGCGGAAATTCCGAAATTTCCACGCTCCAACGCGCCATCAAATCCGGCGGCAGGATGCTCTCCATCCGCAAGCTCTTTGAAAGCATCCCGACACTCCTGCACCGGATGTGCCCGTGTATGCTGATGAGCCCGATCTCCGTTGCGCAGTACATTGATCCGTCGTTCCCGAAGTTCGATCTGGTCATTTTCGACGAAGCATCGCAGCTTCCCACGAGTGAAGCCGTCGGTGCGATCGCCCGCGGCGAGAACGCCATCATCGTCGGAGATCCGAAACAGCTTCCCCCGACCGCGTTCTTCACCTCGCAGCATTTCGACGAGGAAAACGCCGACAAGGAGGATCTGGAGAGCGTTCTGGACGATTGTCTGGCGCTGTCGATGCCGTCGCGTCACCTGCTGTGGCACTACCGTTCGCGGCACGAGAGCCTCATCGCGTTCTCGAACGAGCATTTCTACGACGGCAAGCTCCTGACCTTCCCGTCGCCGGATGATCTGGTGTCCAAGGTCACGCGCGTTCCCGTCGAGGGCTTCTACGACAAGAGCAAGACACGTCAGAACCGCGCCGAGGCCGAGGCTGTCGTTGCCGAGATCGTGCGCCGTCTGTCGGATGAGCGCTTGCGTCAGGAAAGCATCGGTGTCGTAACGTTCAGCGTCGTGCAGCAGAATCTCATTGACGATCTGCTCACGGAAGCGTTCGTGCAGAACCCCGACCTCGAAACCGCGGCGAACGCGATGTATGAGCCGATCTTCATCAAGAATCTCGAAAATGTGCAGGGTGACGAACGCGATGTCATTTTGTTCAGCATCGGCTACGGGCCGGATCAGAACGGCGATATTTCGATGAATTTCGGGCCGATCAATCAGGACGGCGGCTGGCGCAGACTGAATGTTGCAGTCTCCCGCGCACGCCGCGAAATGAAGGTCTTTTCTGTCATCCGTCCCGACCAGATCGACCTGTCACGCACGAATTCCGTCGGCGTTGCCAAGCTCAAGGCCTTCCTGCAATTCGCCGACCGCGGTTCGCAGGCACAGCAGGACATCACCGAAACCAAGGCCGATGCCTTCGCACAGAGCCTGGCTTCTGCCCTCGGACAGCGCGGATATACCGTGAAATGCGGTGTCGGCTCATCCGGATTCCGCATTGATGCGGCGGTCGTTCATCCGCAGGATCCCAAGCGTTTCCTACTGGCGATCCTTTGCGGCAGCAGAGGGGATCTCGAACACTCCACTGCCCGTGACCGCAGCATTTCGCAGCCGTCTGTCCTGCGCGGACTCGGCTGGAATGTCTGCAATGTCCATATCCTCGACTGGCTCGATGCACCGGATCGCGTCCTCGAAAAGATCGAATCTGCGATTCGGGCAGCCCTCGATGCCGAAGCGCAGCACATCCCTGCCGCGCAGGAGGAAACCCGTCCGCAGACGTTCTCCGCATCGGATTTTGAGCATGAGGAAGCCCCCGAACCTGCGGCACTTTCGAGCGAATATGTTCCCTGCGACCTCGGAACGCTCGGCAATCCCGAATCCTTCCTTCTGCCGATGGCAGAGCCGAAGATCTGCGATGCCATCCGGCAGGTCATTGCACAGGAAGCCCCCATCAGCCGCAAGCTGCTCGAAAAACGCATCCTGAATGCATGGGGGATGGCTCGCAGCAATCAGAAAGCCGCAGCAGTCTTTGACAAAGCCGTCCGCACGGTGATGCCGTCCGTGACGGGGACGGAAACGGCGGAATTTTACTGGCGCGACGACCAGATCCCGTCATCCTACGAGGGCATCCGCACCGGAAGCGGCAGCAGCCGCCGTGCCATCGAGGACATCTGCACGGAGGAACTTTGCGCCGGGATCACGACAGTTTTGCGGAATCTTGTGAGTGCGCCGCGCACGGAACTCATGAAGCAGGCCGCCAAATTGTACGGCTTCACGCGCATGACACCTGCCATCGAAGCCGCTTTCGCACAGGCGATCGGACTCGCGGTCACGAGAGAGATCGCAAAACTCGACAACGAACAGGTGGTGCTTGCAGAATGAAACGAAATATCGCGATTTTCGCAGTTCTCCTGTGTGCCTTGCTGACAGCCTGCGGCAGGGCGCAGGAGGAAACGGCACCGACTGCCGAAACCTTCGTGACGCTCACGGAAACGGCGGCGACGGAACTTTCCACCGAACCGGAAACGACCGTGGAAACCACGCTCCCCACTGAAACCGAACCTGTCACCGAAACCGCTGCCCCGACTGAAACCCTTCCCGAAACGACCGAAGTCGTCCCGTCCGATCTGCCGCCGCAGCTGCTCCACTGGGATGCACGATGGAACTGCTACACGGTGTCCATCGAACTCGGCGACCACAGCGATCTGTCGGAACACCTGAGTTTCGGCGATGACCACGATCCGCACCCGACCATGACCTGGGAAGGGACTTACGATCCGGACGAACCCGATTTCTACCCCGTGACCGTGACGCCGACCGACAACATGGGAAACACCGCCGACTACGAGGTGACGGTCAATGTGCCGTGGGAGAAAATGCACATGACAACGCCGTTTTCCACATTTCGTGAAACCCATGCGGGACAGCACTGCGGCATCGACGTTTCCAAATGGCAGGGCAATATCGACTTTGATAAGGTGAAGGCCGAGGGCGCGGAGTTCGTCCTCATGCGCATCGGTTACGGCGATTCCGGCTGTGAGATGGATGCATATTTCACGCAGAATTTCGAGCGTGCGAGAGCCGCCGGACTTGCGGTCGGTGTGTATTTCTACTCGACCGCCGGAAGTCCCGATGCTGCGCGGCAGCAGGCTGACTGGATCGCGGATCAGCTTGGCGGCGCGTCGCTGGACTTTCCGGTCGCCTACGACTGGGAGAATTTCAAGCATTTTCAGGACTGGGGCATGAGCTTCGACGAGCTGAACGCCATCTACGCCGCGTTCTCTGAGCGCATGGCTGAAAACGGCTATGATACGATGCTTTACGCCGAGCCGAAAACACTTGGCACAGCCTGGACGACAGCGGACAAGACCATCTGGCTGGCGGATTATGGCAATGAGACGGCATATACCGGTGATTATCTCATGCGGCAGGTCTGGAACTGCGGCCGGATCGACGGCATCGACGGCGAAGTGGATATGAATGTTTGCGCTGATTTGCCGTAATTTCGCGAAAAATTGGTTAGCATAGGTTTATTTATGCAATTTCTCTACAGCTGGAATATTGACAATTTTTCAATTATATGATACAATAAGAATATATAGATGTAATGGTTGGTTCAACTCTATGCAATAATCATGATGTTGGGAGGTGGATGTATGAAAGCAGGTGAATTTTTCCGCACAAGCAGCTACAGTGAGGTCGGCGAGAGCCACATCGGCTGGGGAAAGCCTTGTGAGGATTCCGTGCTGACGGGGCAGAATCCGGAAACCGGTGTCACAGCCGCCGTTGTCAGCGACGGTGCAGGTTCGTATACCTTCGCGAAGGAAGGCTCGTCGATCACCGCCAAAGCCGCTGTCGAACTGCTGACCGGGCAGTTTGATGAGCTGTATGAGCTGAGCAATCAGGAGTTCGCCGAAACCGTCCTCGGCTGCATCCGTTCCCTTCTGGAGAAACGCGCCGAAGAACTGGAGTGTCAGCTCATCGACCTGTCCGCAACGCTCGTTTGTGCAGCCGTTGCACCGGACGGGCGGTATCTCTACTTCCACGTCGGCGACGGCATCATTGCCGCCTGCGATGACAAGGGCGTCTGCCGCATCATTTCGCAGTATTACCACGAGATCGCGCCGAATTACACCACCTTTGTCACCATCCCCGACACGCCCTATAACTATGGCCGCGGAAAAGGCGGCGTTGCGGCGTTTCTCGTCACCAGCGACGGCTCGGAGTATCTGATGACCTTTGAGGACGGCTGGCTGACGGCACAGGCAGATCTGCTGGTGCAGATGAGCATATTTTTCTCGCCGGAACGCATGGAAAGCGAACTGCGGCAACTCACCACTTACTACAAGGGGCTCGGAATGTACGATGATGCGTCCTTTGCGCTGATCGGCGACAAGCGCTGTGCAGCCGGTGTATTCGACGGCATGGATCCGGATCTGCGGCAGATGATCTTCTACCTGCCGGAACAGACCTCTGCGCGAACCATCCGCCAGATGCATGACGCCTTTGCGGTCCTTGCCAAGCACCCCGAGGGTGTCCCGGAGATCCAGATGATGCGCGAGCTCCACACCCACAAGAAATGGAACACCTTCCACAAGTTGGCCGGTCTGCTGACCTCGGAAGTGATCTCGCTGCGCGAGGGAAAATATTATTTCTGATACGCAAAATTCCCGGAGTTTTCGACTCCGGGAATTTTTTTTATCAAAGCAAAAAAGCCATAGCACTCCACCCAGGAAATGCTATGGCTTTTATGATATCAGAAATCACTCATTTGCCGCGAACTTGCCGTCCTCGTAGCGGATCTTGCCGGCACGGATCAGCGGCAGGGTGCTTTCGAGGATGCGTCCGTAACGAACGTGCCCCTCTGCGACCA
>JAFPXW010000387.1 GCA_017394565.1 Oscillospiraceae bacterium
CATTCCTGCCGCCATACGAGACCGAAAACTGCTTTGATTTTGACGCGCCGAAGAACCTCGCGTTCTCCGCAGGCCCGGATACGAATTACATTTTCAAATTCAAGGAACACGCGGCAATGCTGCGGGCGGTTCCGGTCATTGCGGAAGCGGATGCGAAATTTGCGGAGATCTTCGGCAGAAAGTATACCGGACTGATCGACACCTACAAGACAGAGGATGCGGATTATATCCTCATCACCCTTGGCACGATCGCAGGTCTTTCGCGTGAAATCGCAGACAAGCTCCGTGCAGAGGGCAAGCGCGTGGGTGTCCTGCGCATCCGCTATCTCAGACCGTTCCCGACGGAGGAGATCGCAGAAGCCGTTCGCCATGCCAAGGCGGTTGCGGTACTGGAGAAGGACATTTCCTTCGGCAATGCAGGTACGGTGTTCACGAATGTGACCGGTGCGCTGCAAACGGCCGGCGTGAACATTCCGGCGTATAATTTCATCGGCGGACTCGGCGGACGCAACATCAGCCACGCTGACATTGAAGCAATCTTTGCAAAAACAGAAAGCGGTACAGACCGCGTGAATTTCATCGGGATCGAGGTGGAAAAAGCATGAGCGTGACAGCGAAAACACTGGATACAAACGAATATTTTTACGGCCATAAGGCCTGTGCCGGATGCGGCGGTTCGCTGGCCGTCCGTGCGGCGCTGAAGGTGCTTGGCGAAAAGTCAGTCGCCGTTCTTCCGGCGGGATGTATGTCCGCCGTCGGCTTCAATTTTCCGCAGCTTTGCTTTGCGAATAACGCCATCATTTCGATGTTTGCAGGCACAGCGTCCATGCTGACCGGTGTGGAAGCCGGACTTCGCAGACGCGGCATCACAGATTTTCAGGCAGTCGGATTCGCGGGTGACGGCGGTACGGCGGACATCGGCATTCAGGCACTGTCCGGTGCCATTGACCGCGGTGACAATATCCTGTACATCTGCTACGACAACGAAGCCTACATGAATACCGGCATCCAGAAATCCGGCCTGACACCGTTCGGTGCAAAAACCACCACAACTCCTGCCGGTGCGAATATCCGCGGCAATCTGCGCCCGAAAAAGAATTTATTCGAGATCGTTGCTGCGCATGACATTCCCTATGCCGCGACCGCGACGGTCGGGTATCTGCCGGATTTCCTGAACAAGGTCGAGAAGGCGTCTAAGATCAAGGGCACGAAATTCATCCACGTCATTGCACCGTGTCCGACCGGATGGGGGATTCCGGTGAGCGATACCATTGATGCCGCGCGTGAAATCGCCGACTGCGGACTGTGGTATCTTGCCGAATACGAAAACGGAGAATTTACCCTCAACCGTGATCCGAAGGAGTTTACCAGCGTGGAGGAATATCTGCGTCGTCAGGCGAGATTCAGGCACTTGACAGATGACGATATTCGTGTTATCATAGAATCACGCGATCAGAAATGGGAGAAGATCAGGAGAGACTGGAAACACTGATCTTCTGAGTAAGGAGTAAGATTTATGCCAACTTTATCCAACAGAACCGCGGGTTTCACGGATTCCGTGATCCGCCGCATGACACGTATTTCCGCACAGTATGGTGCTGTGAATCTGTCGCAGGGCTTTCCGGATTTCGAGCCGCCGCGCCCGATCCTCGATCGTCTGGCGGAGGTGACGAAGGAGGATTTCCACCAGTATTCCATCACATGGGGTGCGCAGAATTTCCGTGAGGCGCTCGCACGCAAGCACGAGCATTTTTCCGGTCAGAAGATCGATCCGAACAGCGAGATCTGCGTGACCTGCGGCAGTACGGAAGCGATGATGGCTTCCATGCTGTCCGTTGTCAATCCGGGCGAAAAGGTCATCGTATTCTCGCCGTTTTATGAGAATTACGGCGCAGACACCATTCTCTCCAATGCAGAGCCGATCTATGTTCCGCTGGTGCCGCCGTCGTACAATTTCGATCCGGAGGTACTGGAGGATGCATTCCGTCAGCACCCGAAGGCGATCATCGTCTGCAACCCGTCCAACCCCTGCGGCAAGGTGTTCACACGCGAGGAGCTGACCATCATCGCAGACCTTGCCAAGAAATATGATACATTCGTCATCACGGATGAGGTGTATGAGCATATCCTCTATGCGCCGCACAAGCACACGCACATTTCTACACTGCCCGGCATGAAGGAACGCACGATCGTTTGCTCCTCGCTGTCCAAGACCTATTCCATCACCGGCTGGCGTCTGGGCTACGTCATCTCCTCGCCGGAGATCATCGAGACCGTCAAGAAGGTCCACGACTTCCTGACCGTCGGTGCCGCAGCGCCCTTGCAGGAAGCGGCTGTGACAGGATTGAATTTCGGTGACGACTACTATCAGGCCTTGCAGGCGAAGTACACCCATATGCGGCAGCTGTTCCTCGACGGACTGGACCGCATCGACATTCCGCACAATGTGCCGGAGGGTGCGTATTTCATCATGCTGGATATTTCGGAATTCGGCTATGAGAGTGATCTGGAATTCTGCGAGGATCTTGCACGTCTGGTCGGTGTGGGTGCTGTGCCGGGGTCGAGTTTCTTCCGTGAGCCGGAAAACCGCTACATCCGTTTCCATTTTGCGAAGAAGGACGAGACACTCATCGAAGCGCTGAATCGTCTGGAATCCATCCGAAAGAAGATGCCGTACAAGAAATGAGCGACATTCTCGACATCATCGACGCGCACTGCCATGTATTTCCCGATCCCATCGCGGAGAAATCCCGCGGTGCGGTCGGTGCGTTTTATGAGCTGCCGATGTACACCAGCGGCACACTGCACAATCTGAAACAGGAGCGCGACCGTGTGCTGGAGTTTTCCGGCAGGAAATTCCGCGTTGCCCGTCAGCTCATCTGTTCGCCGGCCGTCACAGGGCATCAGACTGCCAGCATCAATGCCTTTCTATCCGAACTCATCCGGCAGGATCCGGCGCTGACGGCATTCGGGACGCTGCATCCGGAAAATGCGGATTATGCGGAGATCCTGCGAAATTTCCGTTCGCAGGGACTTGTCGGACTGAAGCTGCATTCAGATTTCCAGCGTTTTCCGATCGACGATCCGGCGATGTATCCTGTCTATCGGGAAGCGGCCAACCTCGGACTTCCGGTGCTGTTCCACATGGGCGACCGGAAACTGGATTTTTCCCATCCGCGCAGACTGCGGAAGGTTCTGGACGACATTCCGGAACTCACCGCGATCGCAGCCCACATGGGCGGCTATTCGCACTGGAAGGAAGCACTGGAGCTGCTCGAACCGTCCGACCGGCTGTATTTCGACATTTCCAGCACACTGCAATTCGTGGACGGAGCGCTTGTGCAGAAATTCCTGCATCGTTTTGGCGAAACGCAGTTTTTCTTCGGCAGCGATTTCCCCATGTGGGATCCTGCGAAAGAACTCGAACGCCTGCTGTCATTCGGCTTTCCGGATGAGGTGCTGCAAAAACTGCTGATCGGAAATTTTGAACAGTTTCTTGCTGAACATTGCGGTACATAATTGAGAAACGCCTTTTTCCTGATGGGAAAGAGGCGTTTTGTAGTCGGATCGTGTTTCAATAAACTCCGCGTGGTCGATTCCCACGCGGAGTTTTGGGTTTATTCTTCTTCCATCTCCGGCACCTTGCCGACGATCGGTTCGGGATCAATGCCCTGCTTCTGGTAGTAATCCGTCAGTGCAGCCTTGACCGCCTGTTCTGCGAGAACGGAGCAGTGGACCTTGACCGGCGGCAGACCGTCGAGGGCTTCCATCACGGCGCTGTTGGTCAGCTTCAGCGCATCGTCGATGCTTCGGCCTTTGATCATTTCCGTCGCCATCGAGGAAGTCGCCACAGCCGCACCGCAGCCGAATGTCTTGAACTTGCAATCGGTGATGGTCTCATCCTCGATACGCAGGTACATTTTCATGATGTCGCCGCACTTGGCATTGCCGACCTCGCCGATGCCGTCGGCATTTTTGATCTCTCCGACATTGCGCGGATTGATGAAGTGATCCATGACCTTTTCGCTGTAATTCATATTATTCGCCCTCCTTGATGAGCTTGGTCTTGTCTGCATTAAAGTGGATGCCTTCCTTCTGGATCGTTTCCCACATCGGGGACATGGAACGCAGACGTTCCGCAATACCCGGAAGAACGGCGAGAATATAATCCGCATCCTCCTCAGTGAATTCCTCACCGAAACTCAGACGCAGCGAACCGTGTGCGACTTCATGAGACAGTCCGATCGACAGCAGAACATGGGACGGATCGAGCGAACCCGATGTGCAGGCAGAACCGGAGGAAGCCATGATCCCGTAGTGATCGAGCATCAGCAGCAGGCTCTCGCCCTCGATGCCGACGAAGGAAATATTGACATTTCCGGCGAGGCGCTGTGTACGGCTGCCGTTCAGGCGGGTGTCAGCGATCTTCAGGATGCCGTCAATGAGTTTGTCGCGCAGGGGCGTGAGCTTGGCGATCTTTGCAGGGATATTCGCGGTTGCGTCCTCGATCGCCTGTGCCAGTCCGATGATGCCGGTGACATTTTCCGTGCCGGCACGCTTGCCGGATTCCTGACCGCCGCCGTGGATGAGATTCGGCAGCGTGATGCCGCGGCGGATATACAGCGCACCAACGCCCTTCGGCGCGTGGAATTTGTGGCCGGAGAGGGACAGCAGATCAATGTTCTGCGCCTTCACATCGATCTCCACATTGCCGACCGCCTGCACCGCGTCTGTGTGGAACAGAACGCCCTTTGCCTTGCAGACCGCACCGATCTCAGCAATGGGCTGGATCGTGCCGATCTCGTTGTTGGCATACATGATCGAAACGAGCGCGGTGTCCTCGCGGATCGCATCCGCGACCTGCTGCGGATCGATCAGACCGTCGGCGGAAACCGGCAGATAGGTCACCTCAAAACCGTGCTTCTCTAAGAATTCGCAGGTGTGCAGTACGGCATGATGCTCAAAAGCGCTGGTGATGATGTGCTTTTTGCCCTTTGCAGCCAGCTTGTCCGCCACGCCCTTGATCGCCCAGTTGTCCGATTCCGAACCGCCGGCGGTGAAGAAAATTTCCTTTGGATCTGCGCCGAGGCACCTGGCAACACGGGCTCTCGCATCAATGATCGCGCGTTCGTTTTCGCGTCCCTTACTATAAATAGAGGACGGGTTGCCGAAGTTTGTCTGAAAATAAGGCATCATTGCCTGCAATACCGCGTCGGAAACCGCTGTGGTCGCGGCGTGGTCAGCGTAAATGATTCGCTTTTCCATAGTGGATTCTCCTTGTCTTATATAGTATATGAATCAGAACTTGATCAGAATGCAGATGCATCTGATCCGATTAAGCCTTTTTGGATCATTGCTTAATGCATATTTAGTATATCATATTAGTAGGAATAAATCAAGAGAGTTAGCCTATATAACCGATGGGTTTTGTTATAACAATTTCCAATAACCTGCAATCATCATTACATATTGGACAAGTAGGAATAGTAGGTGTATAATAGATATAGAAACAGCAAAGAACCCAAAGGAAAAAAGCTGATTTTGATTTAGTTTACGGAGGTAAGGAATTATGAGCAATGTCAATGTAACAGAAAGAAAATACTGGAACGAGAAGATCGAGACCATGCCGAGAGAGGAACTGGAGAAATTCCAGCTCGAGCATCTGAAGGACATCGTCCGCCACGCTTACGAGAACGCACCGTACTACAAGCGTACCTGGGATGCAGCAGGACTTTCCCCGGACGATATCCAGACGCTGGATGATCTCCAGAAGTTCCCGTTCATCAACAAGATCACCCAGCGTGAAACGCAGGGTGTCGGCAGCTTCCTCGGTGAGCTGGCTGCTGTGCCGGAAGAAGACGTGGTATTCATTTCCACCTCGTCCGGTTCGACCGGTGTGCCGACCATGAGCCCGTTCACGAAGGCAGATTTCGATGCCTTCCAGGACACGGAATCCCGTTGGTTCTGGCAGATCGGCATGAGACCGAATGACCGCTATGTTCACGCGCTGAACTTCTCCCTGTATGTCGGCGGACCGGATGTCATCGGTGCACAGAACCTCGGCGCACTGTGCATCTGGGGCGGCACACTTCCGAGTGACCGCCTGCTGTACATCCTCAAGACCTACCAGCCGACCATCATCTGGACTTCTCCGTCCTACGCATGGCAGCTCGGTGAGAAGGCAAAGAAGGCTGGCATTGATCCCAAGACCGACCTCAACATCAAGAAGATCATCGTGGCCGGCGAGCTGGGCGGTTCCATCCCGGCGACCAGA
>JAFPXW010000388.1 GCA_017394565.1 Oscillospiraceae bacterium
ATGGGCGTCCTCCGTGCGTGCCTACGGGATTACGGTATCACTTGGAAACCGACGGCGGACTACCTGTGTACCGTCCGGATCGGCAGGCGCGTTCTGCCGCATATGAAGCATAATCTCAATGTGCTGTGCGCTCACTACGGCATCGCCCTGCATCACCATCAGGCGGACAGCGACAGCCATGCCTGTGCGGAGATCCTGCTGCGGTACATGGAGAGCGGCGTCGATGTCAGCCAGTTTGTGAAGCAATACAGGCTCATTCCCTGAGAGGTGAGAGTATGCACGATATATGGAATCCGTGGCACGGCTGCATTAAGAAGTCCGAGGGCTGCGACAACTGCTATATGTACTTTCTTGACCGGATGCGCGACATGGACGGTGCCAAAATTTTCCGCACAAAAACGGGCTTCAACTATCCGATCCAGAAGGACCGGAAAGGCAATTACAAGATTCAGAGCGGCGAGATGATCCGGGTCTGCATGACCTCCGACTTCTTCCTTGCCGAGGCGGACGCATGGCGCGACGAAGCGTGGGAGCTGATGCGCATCCGGAGCGATGTGATCTTCTTTCTGCTGACCAAGCGACCCGAACGGGTGGCAGAGCATCTGCCGAAGGATTGGGGTGACGGCTGGGACAACATCTTCTTTAACGTCACCGCCGAGAACCAGCGCCGTGCCGATGAGCGTATCCCGATTTTGCTGGAGCTGCCGTTCAAGCATAAGGGTGTGATGTGTGCGCCGTTCATTGGGCAGGTCAGTCTGCGCAGCTACCTTGAAACCGGACAGATCGAGCAAGTGTTGTGCGATGGCGAGAACTATGACGGTGCACGTCCGTGTCATTTCGAGTGGGTGAAGCTCCTCCGGCAGGAGTGCGTAGACAATAATGTGACCTTTGTGTTCTGCGGCACAGGCAGGCGGTTCGTCAAGGACGGAAAGCTCTACAAGATCGAGGGCAACGGTCTGCAAAGCCAGCAGGCATATAAGTCCGGCATGAGCTTTCAGGGCAAGCCGATGCACTTCGACCTCTACGACAGCCTCGGCTATCCAATTGCCGAGGAGGACAGGTACAAGCCCGTGTTTCGGGAACGGTGTAAAACCTGTGGGATGCGCCCAGCTTGCAATGGGTGCAGTCAGTGCGGAAGGTGCAATCAAAAGGATAAGCATTCCGCATGGGAGTGATGAAGCGGAAAACTACAGACGGTTTCTCACCGCACCCACCCTTAATCACAAAACCAGAGAATACAAAAAATGTCCATGATTCGCCATCCCTCATTTTCAAACCTTCCGATTTCGCAGATAACGAACTGCACGCATCAGGTCCACTCCCGTTCAAAGATCCATGTTTCCTCCCGAAACATGGATTTTTTTGTTTTTCCCCTTGCAATTCTGTACGGGATGTAGTATAATGATAACATATAGTATTCCGAAACAAATATGATATACGGAGAGTCGAATACAACGCAGATTATACAAAAAGGGGGATTCCTTATGAATTTTCAGACCTGGATCGAGAGCATCCACGCGATGGCTGGCATTTTCGGATTCGATATCCTGCCCGACGGCAGCTTCAGCGAGATCCGGATGTACGCCGTCAATCAGCACTATCAGGGCGTGCTGCATATGCGCCCGGATGCGCCGGAGTTTTACCCCGGCATCTCGTACAAGCACTACTTCAATGACGTCAATTTCGAGAGCTATTGCTACAAATCCGCCAGCACGCAGGACATTCTGTATTCCTACGTCAACGCCTACAATTGCTGGATGACGGGGTTCTATCTGCCGGTCGATGATCCGGAAATGCTCGCGCAATTGCAGAAACTCGCGCCTCCGTCCGAGGGGGAGAAGCGCACGGTCTACTGCTGCTATGTTCTGAAGGTCGAGCCGGCTGTCCAGGCGGAATCCATGGCGGAACGTTCCGCCGAGGTGTCCGCCGCCGTCATCAAGCTCAGCATGATCCTGCACAAGGAACAGGATTTCTACCAGACGATGCGCGAAACCGTCACCGAGATCGGCGAGCTGTGCGGTGCATCGCACTGTGCCATCGCGGTCGTGGACACGCACAAGCAGAAATGCACCCTCATCACGTCGAACGGCCCGGATCGTGCGTATCTGGAGGAAATCTCCAGAGGCATGGGGCGCACGCCCTTCGAGACGGCGCTGGCGTGGGAGGCGGCGCTGAACAAGAGCGATTGCCTCCTGCTGGAGGATCTGAAGGTCGTGCAGGAGCGCGATCCGGTCTGGTACGAATCCCTCGTGTCCCACGGGATGCACAACATCGTCCTGTACGAGATCCGCTGCCAGAAGACGCTGGTCGGCTTCATCTGGGCGGGCAACTATGACGTGTCGAAGATGGGGCAGATCAAGGGCACGCTGGAGCTGACGACCTTCCTGACGGGCGCGGTCATCGCGAACCACCAGCTTGTGTCGCGGCTGGAGATCATGAGCACCGTGGACGGTCTGACGCAGGTGAGCAACCGCAACGCCATGAATCAGCGCGTGGAGAAGCTGGTTTCCGGCGAGGACGAGCGTCCGGCGGTGCTGGGCGTGGTGTATGCCGACCTCAATGGCTTGAAGACCGTCAACGACGAGAAAGGCCACGAAGCCGGCGACAAGCTGCTGGTGCGTGCGGCGCATCTGCTGAAGATCGCGTTTGATGATTTCGAGATCTACCGTGCCGGCGGTGACGAATTTGTGATCCTGCTGCCGGATGCGCCGGAGCAGGTCATGCAGGAGCAGATCGCGCAGCTGCGTGCGCTGACGGAGAACACCGCGGACGTGCGGTTTGCGGTGGGTGCGGTGTATTGCAGAGGCAAGTACGACATCCAGCAGGCGATGCACGACGCGGACGAGCGGATGTACGCCGACAAGGAAGCCTACTACCTTGCGCATCCGGAGAAGAAGCGCCGGATGGCGTGAGGGGGCTGTTTCGATAGTTTAGGAGGGGCTGTTTCTTTCGGGGCAGCCCCTTTTTAATAAGTGGCGCGAGCGGCGCGGGTGCAGGGGGCGCAGCCCCCTGCAAAAAAGCCCCCTCCTTGGGGAGGGGGTTGGGGGTGGGGGGAAAGAAACGCGCCTGTTTTTCAAACAGAACCTGAAAATTGATTTCTGGGGCAGCCCCTTTTTATAATAAGTGGCACGGGTGCAGGGGGGAAGAAGGACGCTCGCTTTCCCTAAAATACACCGAATTGATAGCGATATCGTATTCTCATTTGTGCAAAATGACGAATACGATTTGGAGTAACACGGCGGAAATTTGCGGATTTTGATTACAAAAAGCACCGTTTTAACGTGGCAGACGGAAAAAGCACCGCGGAAATTCCGCATGAAATGCCACAAAATTCCCACAAAATGGCAATTCCCACGCCGCGCGGAAACCCCTGCCAAAAATGCGGTTCTTTCGGGATAGCGCCATTTTTTGGAGGGCGGCAGGGGAGAGGGATATGCAGGCGAAAATGAAAAAACTGCATCTTCATACATTCCCTGCGCCGGAACTGGCAGAGATAGCCAAACAGTTGATAAACGTTTAAAATATACGAAATGTACAAAAACGAGTTGTCGAATTGACGAAATTCGATTCTTTCTACAATTTGTTATTGACAAACCGGAACTTGTGTGCTATAATAAAACTGCAATCAAAAAACAGCACCATTGCAAATATACATCCACACCCCACACCGCGTGGTGCTGCTCAATTCGTTACCCTGCGGCGCAAAGCTGCTGGATATATTTTCATAAATCTCGTTTTATGAAAGGTCAGGGCGTCTAACGCCCGCAAAAAAATTTTAATTAGGAGGAAACGAGTATGAAACAGACACATGACACTATGAAGAGAGTCCTCGCGGCTACCCTCTCCGTACTCACTGTAGCGTCCCCGATCGGCGCGAACGTAGGAGGCTTTTTGACAGGAAGCTCCGTGATTGTAGCAAGCGCAGGTGATCCTATGGGGACACCGGGTGGTCTTAGTGGAAATCCGCAGCAGCAGGAAGTACAGTCCACCGAGCAGAATCTGAGCTTTGCGGATGCAAAGGACTATCTCAAGAGTGTAAAGAACGGCGACACCACCTATGACAAGTCCAAGCTGGACTCTGCTGCCAACAGCATCGTAAAGGTGCAGTCCCAGAAGGAGACCATCATCACCAGCCTGGTTCCGCTGAACATCGCTGGCGTGGATAAGGATACCATTACGGCTGCCGATGTAGAAGATGCGACTGGCTATGAGTGGAATGCGGAGCTTGGCACCTATTTGAGGTCTGAGATTTATACAGGAGGAGAGCTCACTGTAGGCAGTTATAGTTATCTGTATACAGGCATGACTGCAGCTGACGACCTCGCTACTTATGATTCAGCATCAATGCAGGGTAAATTTGTTCACTACGAGGATGGTATGCTTGCGTCTGTTACTCCAACAGTTCCGGCGAATGCATATATTGATGACGACGATAACCTTTACATTGACACTGCCAAGGTGGAGAATCCGACTGATGTTGTCACTGTAGAGGGGGACACGCGCCTCAAAGTAAGCAATGACGACGTTGTAACTGCACTGGGCAAGACTGGCTATGTAGTTGATGCAACGACTGGCGATGTCTCCAACGAAGCACAGGTGAACTTCGCCGGCGATCCGGAGAAGAAGACTCTGACGGCTGCTGAGGTAAATACCCAGACTGGCAAGTACGCGTGGGATTCCACCAACAAGACCTACTATGACAATAGCAAGAGTTATACTACCCAGATCGGCTCAACGGAGTGGTACAGAAACGGAACGTGTACAATGTATACCGCTACTACATTGGCTAATAACTATAGCTTTGATGATTTGACTACTCTGGCGGGTATGCTCGTTGTGGAGGAGCCTGCTGCGACCGACGGCGACAAGCCTACTCTCAGACTGCCCGCAGTAGGTGAGACACCGACTGGCTATATTGAAACTGGTAGTGGGACGTATGAATACTACAAAGAGCTTGCTAATGTTGCGGATCTCACTCTTCATGGCTCTATCTACTACCGCACGGCATCCTTCGATGAAGTTCAGGAGGCACTGGGCATCGCTGATGCATTCCTGGATGAAACAGAC
>JAFPXW010000389.1 GCA_017394565.1 Oscillospiraceae bacterium
ATGGAGGCGATCAAGAACAACGTCATCGGTACCTTTAATGTCGCTACGCTGGCGCTCTACCACAATGTCCGGAAGTTCGTCATGATCTCCACGGACAAGGCGGTCAACCCCACCAACTGTATGGGCGCTTCCAAGCGCTGCTGCGAGATGATCGTGCAGTACCTCTCCAATCAGCCCGGTGCGAAAACCGAATTCGTCACCACACGCTTCGGCAATGTCCTCGGTTCCAATGGCTCCGTCATTCCGAAATTCAAGCGGCAGATCGAGAACGGTCAGCCGGTCACCGTCACCCACCCGGACATCATCCGCTACTTTATGACCATTCCGGAAGCCGTCAGCCTCGTCATGGAGGCGGCTGCCATCGCGCACGGCGGCGAGATCTTCGTCCTCGATATGGGACAGCCGGTGCGCATCGTCCAGCTGGCCGAGAACCTTATCCGGATGTACGGCAAGGTGCCCTACCGGGATGTCAAGATCGAGTTCACCGGTCTGCGTCCCGGCGAAAAGATCAAGGAGGAGCTGCTCATGAACGAGGAAGGCCTCCAGAAAACCAAGAACAAGCTGATCTTCATCGGCAAGCAGATCGACATCGACGCGGGGGCGTTTATCACCCAGCTGCGCAGACTCCGTGATGCGGCTCTCGAAAACAACGAGCAGATCGCGATCGAGGCGCTGCACATGATGGTCCCGACCTTTGTGACGCCGGAGGAATTCAACCGAAAATACATCCCCGTCACAGAACACGCGCCGGAGACCGAGATCCGCAATGCCGTGGATCGTCACTCCGGGATCGAGCGCCGCAGCGGCATCGACCGCCGGACCGGAAACGCGGCCTACGCAGGAAACGAGCGCCGCAGCGGTGACGACCGCAGAGCCTCCGGAAGACCGGGACGAACCGAACGCCGCAGCGGCACCGACCGCAGAGCCCCGCAGCCTGCTGACGAACGCGCTCGTGAAGCGAAGCAATTGCAGAAAGTATAAGTCGTGCTGTATGCAGCACGCGGTGTTCCTCTGATCGCTCAGAAGGACAAATATGAAATGTGTGAGCCGGAATCCGGAAGCGCTCGTATGAAAGGATCACTTCAGATATGAACAATACCTATTCCATCAAAGATATCATCAATCTGCTGCTGTCCCATCTGTGGCCGATCATCCTGATCACGCTGATCGGCGGTGCAGCAGGCTATGGGTACTCGCGGTATATGCTGCCGCTGGAGTACTCCTCCCACATCACCATGTATGTGCAGAGCTATACCAATATCACCGATAACACCAGCGTCAACAATATCAATTATTCCAAGCAGCTCGTCAATACCTATATGGAAGTCCTCAAGGATGACGCAGTTCTGAATGCCGTTGGTGCGGAGCTGAAGGAGCAGTTTGCGCCGGATGTCCTGCAAAAGAATTTTTCTGTGAACTCCGAAGGCAACATTGCACCGGCCTCTATCCGTTCGTGCCTGGCGATCTCGTCGGTCTCGGATACGTCAGCGGTCAAGATCTCGGCCACTGCACGCGATCCGGAGGTCGCAGCTGCCATCTGCAATGCCCTCACCCAGGTCGCACCGGAGTATGTGGAGGATGCCGTCGGCGTCGGTTCCATCAATACCATTGATACCGCCAAGGTCTACCGCACACCCATCGGTCCGAATACCCCCAAGAACGCTGCGATGGGAATGGCAGCCGGTTTCGTGCTGATCGTGCTGATCCTGTTCGTGATCGACTTCTTTGATAATACCATCAAGTCCTCGGATGTGCTCGGCGAGAAGTACAACAAGGCCATCATCGGCGAGATCCAGGAATTTGGCGAAGGCAAGGGCAAAAAGAAGTCTGACGAAAACGAATACATCAAGCTGACCGACGAGAGCGTTCCGTTCTTCATCGTGGAAAGCTACAAGTCCATCCGAACCAATATCACATTTGCGCTGTCCACCGTGGACAAGAAGATCTTTGCGGTCTCCTCCGCCAACCCCGGTGAGGGCAAATCCACTACCGTTGCCAACCTTGCCATTGCCATGGCACAGGGCGGCAACAAGGTGCTGCTGATCGACGCGGATATGCGCAAGTCCGTGCAGCACAAGATCTTCGGGCTCAAGAACCGGAAGGGCCTCTCAACAGCCATTTCCAGGATGCACAGCATCGCCGACTGCATCCAGGAGAACGTGATGGAGAACCTCGATGTGATGACCGCAGGCCCCATCCCGCCGAACCCCTCGGAGCTGCTGGCTTCCGATGCGATGGGCGAGATCCTCTCGAAGCTCAGCGAAATGTACGACGCCATCCTGATCGACACCCCTCCGGTCAATGTGGTCACGGATGCGATGGAGCTGGCAAAGAATGTTTCCGGCATCGTCATGGTCGTCCGCTATGCCGCTACCACCGACGAGGACGTGGAGATCGTGTTCAAGCGCATGGAGCTTGCCAATATGAACCTCCTCGGCTTCATCCTCAACGGCATCAAGAGCAAGCACCACGGATATTACTCCAAATATCACAAGAGCAAGTATTATTATAAGTATAAAAAATACGGCTATGGCTATGGATATGGCTATGGATACGGCGGAAAGCCTGAGATCGGCAATGATCCTGAGGAATCCGAAACGCCCGAAACGCCGGCACTCACCGCAGCAGAACCCCAGCCGGCACCCATTCCGGAGCCTGTCGCAGAGCCCGTTCCGGAGCCGGCAGAGCAGGCGGAAGCGGCTGCACCGGATGCGGATGCGACCTTTGTGATCGAGCATCCTGCGCCGGCCATGAGCCTGCGGATGGAGATGGAAGGGGAGGCTGCCGATTTTGTGGCTGGCCCCAACGGCGAGATCCTCCCGGCGGAATCCATAGGCTGAAGAATGACATTTTAACAGAGTACCAGACAAGGAACGTGATATACCATGCGAACTGAATACCATTGCCACATTCTGCCCGGGATCGACGACGGCTCCGACAGCGCGGAAACCTCGCGCCAGATGATCGCGCTCATGCAGGCGCAGGGCATCGAACGCATCTGCGCCACACCGCATTTCTATGCACACCGGGAACGGAGCGTTGCACGTTTTCTGGAGAAGCGTCAGGAAGCCTTCGCACAGATCAGCGGCACAGGACTGCCGGAGATCCACCTCGGCGCGGAGGTCGCCATCGAGCGCGGCATTTCTGAGCTTCCCGGGATCGAGCAGCTTGCCATCGAGGGCACAAGGATCCTGCTGCTGGAGTTCCCGTACCGTCCGTATGAGAAGTGGATGAGCGAGGAAATTTACAATATTGCGACAGAATTTCACCTCAAGATCATGCTGGCACACGTCCACCGCTGCCTGGAATATTGCAGCAGGGACGACATGGAGACCATCCTGCACTCGCAGGCGATCTACCAGCTCAACAACGAGGCCTTCGGCAGCTGGAAGGAAAGCCGTTTTGCCAAGCGTGTGATCGCGGAACACACACATTTCGCGTTCGGCAGCGATGCCCACGACATGAAAAACCGCAAACCGAACTGGGATCTCCTTCAGAAGAAGGTCAAGCCCGATGCCATTGCAGTTTCGGATACGATGTTCGAGAAATATCAGAAGTAAGAGCAGAAGCGCTCCCGGTAGTTTCCGGGGGCGCTTTGTGCGCGTCCGGATGGATCTTTTTGTGAAATTAGAAAAATTAAATTAAAAGCCTTGACAAATTCAGAGAAATATGTATAATATATAATAGAGCAATATGCGAAAAGTCTACAGAAGAATGATGAAAGCCGCCGGATCGCTGACCGGTATCGTCAGATGAGCCGGCTCAAACAGACGGTTGAATGCCAAGAACGGAGGATCTTCATGAATCGAATCAAATCTCTGCTTGCTGCGGTCATGATGCTCGCAGCGCTCCCAGTTGTTACGCCTGTCGCAGCCAGCGCTGCCGGCGAATATGACGGCGTGTACGCCATCCGCAATGTCAACAGCGGCAAATATCTCAACGTTGAGGGCGGCGCGGCGGTTTCCGGCACGAATGTCCAGCAGTGGGGTGCATCGACTGCACACAAGTACGACAGCTGGCAGGTGGCCCAGACCGAGGACGGCACCTACAAGATCACATCGCTCCTCGATGACAGGCTCGTCCTGACTGTGGATGCCGGCGGCAATGTCGTGATCGCGACCGATACCGGCGCATCGAGCCAGCTTTACGAGCTTTCCGGTAACGCGGACGGCAGCTTCAAGCTTCTGTCGGCGGCTGACGGCAAGGCGGTCGAGATCATCAATGCCGAGACCGATTCCGGCGCCAATGCGCAGGTCTGGGAGGTCAACGGCGCCAATTGCCAGGACTGGGAGCTTGTCCCGGTCAAGCAGGTTTCCGGCAGCGCTGAAACCAAGGTCACTGTGTCCGGCGCGGATTACACCCCCGGCGACCTGAATGCTGACGGCGTGGTCGATGTATTCGATTTCGCACTTGCCAAGCGTATCGTCCTGAACGGAACAGGCTCGGATGCCGAAAAGCTGGCGGCGGATGTCAACGCCAATGAGAAAAACGACGTGACCGACCTCGTTTCCATGTCGAAATTTCTCCACACCGGCACCGGCAGCTTCCAGAAGCGCGATGTCAAGATGACACGCACCTATGCGGCAATTGACGGCTCCTTCGAGAAGGGCTACGTCGAGGATACCAATGCAGGCTTCGTTTCGTCGAGCTACCTCAACCTTTATAATGAACTCGGCTCCGATATGTCCCTCAATGTGGAGGTCCCCACCGAGGGCATCTATGCGCTGACCGTCCGTCAGGCAAACGGCGGCACGTCCGACCGTGCGGTGAAGGTTGCGGTTTCCGGCGGTCTGGGGACGTATACGCTCAAGGGCGCGACCACCGGTGCCTGGACGACATGGGAGGAGGAGACCATCTATATCCACCTGAATGCCGGTCTGAACACCATCACCCTCTCCTCCATGACCGAGGACGGCGCTTCCAACTTCGATACCATCGTGCTTTCCACCACGACGGAAACTGAATCCCCGACCACACCGGTTTCTCCCATCATGGGCAAGGTGACCGGCGCGTCCGGCGGCAAGAATGTCTACGGCGAGGGCATCCAGATGGAATACCTCAACCGCGGTCTGACGGCAGCTTACACCGGATCGGGTATGCAGCTCTCGTGGAGGATCCTGGCGACCGATGCCGATGCCACCAGCTTCAAGCTGTACAAGAACGGTGCGCTCCTGACCACCGTTGCGGCAGGTGCGGCTTCCAATTACTTCGATCAGGGCGGCACGGCGGCGGACAAGTACACCATTGACACCTACTTCGGCAATAACTGCGTCGAGAAGGGAACAGCGGCTGTGGTCTTCGGCACGAAGAATTCCGGGCAGTCCGGTGCTTACTTCGACATCAACACCCAGAAGCCTGCTGACCAGACCATGCCCGACGGCACGACCTGTACCTACACCGAAAACGACTGCTCCGTCGGCGATATTGACGGCGACGGCGTTTACGAGATCTTCGTCAAGTGGGATCCGTCCAACTCGCAGGATAACTCCAAGGACGGCTACACCGGCACGACCTTCTTCGACTGCTATCGTCTGGACGGCACGCTCGTCTGGAGAATCGACCTCGGCATCAATATCCGTTCCGGTGCGCATTATACGCAGTACCTTGTCTATGACTTCGACGGCGACGGCAAGTGCGAGCTGATCGCCAAGACCGCTGACGGCACCAAGGACGGCAAGGGCAACTACATTGGCGACAAGTCCAAGGATTACCGGTCCTCCGCAGGACGCATCCTCACAGGACCGGAATACATCACGCTCTTTGACGGCGCGACCGGCGCGGCGCTCGATACGCAGAATTACGATCCGGCACGCGGCACCGTCGGCGACTGGGGCGATACCTACGGCAACCGCGTAGACCGCTTCACGGCGTGCGTGGCTTATCTCGACGGCAAGAACGCATCCGCTTGCTTCGGACGCGGCTACTATACCAGAGCCGTCGTTGCGGCATGGGATGTCAAGAACGGCAAGCTGTCCAAGCGCTGGACATGGGATTCCGGCTATAATGCATCCACGCCGGGCTACGGCGACGGCAACCACCACTGCCTCGGCGCAGACGTGGACGGCGACGGCAAGCAGGAAGTCGTTATCGGTTCGGCTGTCGTGGACGACAATGGCAAGCTGCTGTACACGACCTCCAATGCGCACGGCGATGCGATCCACATCGGCGATTTCGATCCGTCCAATCCTGGTCTGGAAATTTTCCAGTGCCTGGAGGACGAGAAGCATCCGAACGGCAAGGCCGTCAATTTCGGTGTCGAGCTGCGTGATGCCAAGACCGGCAAGGCGCTGTTCCGCGAAACTGCCGGCGGTGATACCGGACGTGCGCTCGCGGATAACCTCATCGCAGGCAATGCCGGCGCAGAAATGGTCGGCTCACACTCCGGCAATGTCTATTCCGCGACAGGCAGCCATGAAGTGGTTTGCCAGTGGAGCGACATCACCAAGTGGGGACAGAATTCCGTGGTTTACTGGACGGACGTGCTGGAGAGAGCCGTTCTCGACCGCACGATGGCGGATCAGTACGGCAAGGGCAGAGTCTTTACCGGCGACGGCGTGACCTACAACAACTACACCAAGTCCAATGCCTGCCTGACAGCGGACATTCTGGGCGACTGGCGTGAGGAAATGATCTTCCGCAAGTCCGACGGCGGTCTGAGAGTCTTCGAGACGACATTTGCGACGGAATACCCGATCTACTCGCTGATGCACAATCCGCAGTACCGCGTGCAGGTGGCAGCGCAGAACAACGGCTACAACCAGCCGCCGCACACCGACTACTTCCTCGGCACCGGCTACGCCCTGCCGACCGCACCGACGGTGTTCGATTATACTTCCGCTAACTAATTGTATTCTTTTCTTTCCGCAGCCCCGGGGGAAACCTTGGGGCTGCGGAGCTTTATGCATCGCGAAGCAGAGGGGACGGGGCGGGGGAAAGAAACGCACCTGTTCTCTTAACAGAACCCCAAAAATTGATTTCTGTGGATCCTCCCACGGAAATCAATTTTTAAGAGAATCCATGCAGATGTTGTATAAAATGTTCAAGGCAAGCGGGTGGAGGGTGACTCCCCACGGGGTGGGGATAAGCAGGCAGCCAGCGAGGAACGAGCGCAGCTGATCGCTTATGCAGAG
>JAFPXW010000029.1 GCA_017394565.1 Oscillospiraceae bacterium
CATTCCGACGCGCTTGTCAGTTTTGTGATGAATAATGTCGCAAAATTAATGGATAGCAAAAGCACGTCCGAGAACTGCCGGACGTGCTGGATACTGGTGTTTTTATAAAACCATAAGAGAATTATTTTCCGCTGTCGCCGTAATTGGAAAGCACCCGCGCAGACGGATCATCCACATCGCAGCCCTTCCAGGATCTGTTCGGCATCCAGAAATCGGCGATCATGTCACTCTGTCCGGCGTAGGATCTCTCAAACAGCTCACGGTACAGGAGCGATTCTTTTGTAAAGGGCTTCGCATGGGCATATTGCTCACGCTTTTCTGCAAATTCCGCATCGGTATAGCAGCCCTCTGCATACTCCTTGAGGTCGTCCACCATGGAATGTCCGACTGCATCCGAAAAGGCCGCCTTCTCGCGCCAGAGGATCTCCTCCGGCAGCCAGTCGCCCTCGAATGCATGGCGCAGGAGATACTTGCCCTTGCCGTAGACGTTCATCTTGATGGCAGGATCGAGGGACATGACGTATTTCACGAAATCCAGATCGCCGAAAGGCACTCGCGCTTCGAGCGAATTGACCGAAATACAGCGGTCGGCACGCAGGACATCATACATATGCAGTTCACGGATGCGCTTCTCGGATTCGAGCTGAAAGGCATTCGCATCCGGCGCAAAATCGGTGTATTTGTAGCCGAACAACTCATCCGAGATCTCGCCCGTCAGGAGTACGCGGATGTCGGTCTGTTCATGGATCGCCTTGCAGACGAGGTACATTCCGATGCTGGCGCGAATCGTCGTAATGTCATAGGTGCCGAGCAGATGCACCACATCCGGGAGCGCTTGCAGAACGTCCTCTTTCGTGATGATGACCTCGGTATGCTCGCTGCCGATGAATTCCGCGACCTGTCGGGCATATTTGAGGTCGATGGCGTCCACGTCCATGCCGATGGCAAACGTGCGGATGGGCTTGTCGCTGTACTTTGCGGCAATGGCGCAGACCAGTGAGGAATCCAGTCCGCCGGAGAGCAGGAAGCCGACCTTTGCATCAGAAACCAGGCGCTTTCTGACACCGGCGATGAGTTTTTCGCGAATGTTCCGGCAGGCAGTTTCCACATCGTCCGTGCAGATCGCCGGAACGCCGGAAATGTTGCAGTACTGCACGAAAAATCCGTCACGGTAAAAATATCCCGGCGGAAACGGCTTGATATGGCTGCAAATGCCGGTCAGATTTTTCGGCTCACTCGCAAACACAATGCTCCCGTGGCTGTCGTAGCCGTAATACAGCGGACGGATGCCGATCGGATCACGGGCAGCGATGAAATCATGCGATTTTGCGTCATAAATGATGCACGCAAATTCCGCATCAAGCATGGAGAACATTTTGGTTCCGTAGGTCCTCCAGAGGGGCAGGAGGATCTCGCAGTCGGAATCGCTCTGGAACGCATATTCGCCGGAAAGCTGCGCTTTCATCTGCTCGAAGCCGTAAAGCTCACCATTGCAAACGACCGCATCACCGTCCAGACCAAACGGCTGCATCCCCTCGTCCGTCAGCCCCATGATGGCAAGCCGATGAAACCCGAGGATGCCGTCCGGTGTTTCGAGAACCCTCGACATATCGGGGCCGCGCGAGACCGTTTCCTGAAATCCTGCATCAAACAAACTACGGTCAGCCGCAGGGCTGCACCATCCCATGATCGAACACATTTTTGACCACTCTCTTTCTTTTAGCAAATCAAAAAGGTGCCTGCGTTCACTTACGCAGACACCTTTGTCATGATTTCATTTTAGCATAGGAGCACGGGTTTGTCAATTGATTTTTGAAGGAATTTGGCTGCAAAAAAAACGATTTGCAAAGTTTTTTACGTTTCCCGAAAAAGAATTCACAGCCAGAAAAACCGCCCTGATCAGGCGGCTTTCTGGTGTGAAATATTGCGAAGGATTATGTTTCTTACGTTGCCGGCGAATCCTGCAGGGCATCAAAGCCGCGTTCACCGGTTCTGACCTTGACGACATCCTCAACATCGTAAATGAAGATCTTGCCGTCGCCGATATTGCCGG